>JAFXOC010000392.1 GCA_017529085.1 Selenomonadaceae bacterium
GAGGAGAACGAAAAATTGTGTCGAAGTGGAAGTTTGAAATATAAAGGGTAGACGGAGCGCAAAATATACTTTGGAGAGCATTTTTGGCATCCCCTTACCGAAAAAGGAGAGAGAAAGCATGGAAAAAGTTTGTCGGAATTGGCCAAAGGAAGCCTTTTCCCCGGACCTAATCAACCCAAATTCGTGGAAAGAATTTGAGGAGAACGCAAAACTTGCGGCGGCGGAGGTGTATCGTTTGCCGGATATGGCGGCGGCAAAGGATAAACTTTTGGAACTTTTGGGGTCTATGGATGTAAATTCTATTCTGGCGGTGGGTGGCGACGAGTACCCCGCTTTGGATAAACTCTATAAAGAACTTGCCGCGGAGGGCAAAGCTATTCACACGGAAAAATTCGATATAGCGGAATCGGCAAACACCGCCGATTTAGGCATCAGCACGGCGGAATTCGGAATCGGAGAAACGGGAAGTCTTTGCGTTGACAATTTCTCTTATGAAGCGAGAGTCACCGGCATGATGCCTCCCGTTAATCTTGTGTTTATGAATGCGGCTTATACCACTAAAGATGTTGATACGGCTTTTGAGGTTATATCTAAGGTTTTCAATAAGGGATATATGGGATTTGTGACGGGGCCTTCCCGCACGGCTGACATTGAAAGAGTCCTTTCTCTGGGCGTACACGGACCCAGCAGACTCGTTATTTTTGCGATGGACAGCGGTATGGAAAGGAGCGAAGGCTGATGTCAAGGGATCTTCACAGCGAAATTAAAACCAAACTTAAAGACGATATAATGCAGGGCGCACTTACAAAATTTGCGGAGCAATACCCGGGCGCCCGTTTGAAATCCTATGAAAACGTGGGCGACGGCAGTCAGGAGGCAATCGACGAATTAAGAGACGATCTTCGCGATATGAAACTTCGCACCGTTGAAAATATCGAAAAATACGCGGACGAGTTTCAAAAATCCGTTGAAGCCAGAGGCGGCATTGTATATCGCGCCAAAGACGGAGACGATTTAAAACAGTATCTCATTAAAATTGCCAATGAAAACGGCGTAAAACGTATCGTTAAATCCAAATCAATGGCGACGGAAGAAATCCATCTTAACCACGATTTAGAGGAAAAAGGGTTCCATGTAAGAGAAACCGACCTTGGCGAATGGATGTTGGCGGTTGCGGGGCAAAAACCCTCCCACATGGTTATGCCTGCTATCCATCTCAACCGTCAGCAATGCGCTAAATTCTTCTCTCAAGAATTAAAGGAAGAAATTCCAAGCGATATTCCATTTATGATTCAAACCGCTCGCAGAGTGCTTAGAGAAGAATTTCGTACGGCGGACATGGGCATTACCGGCGCGAACTTCGGCGTTGCGGAAAACGGCGCGATAGGGCTTGTCACAAACGAAGGCAACGCCCGTTTGGTAACGACTCTTCCCCGTATACACGTTGTTATTATCGGCTATGAAAAATTAATTCCAAAAGTCAAAGACATAGCGAAAATTGTGCGGCTTCTGCCTCGTAACGGCACCTGCCAGCGCATGACAAGCTACATGACAATGGTTGACGGTCCGACTCCCGTTATCTACAAAAAAGACGGCGAATGGGTCGAAGAAAATCGTAAACAATATGTAATACTTTTGGACAACGGTCGCCTAAAAGCCGCTCACGATCCTAAGATGCGTCAAGCTTTCCAATGCGTGCGTTGCGCTTCCTGCTTAAACGTTTGCCCAATATGGACGCTTGTGGGAGGTCACGTTTACGGTCACATTTACTCGGGCGGTATCGGCGCGATTTTGACGGGACTTCTCGGCAAGGGCAGTATGGAAGCCTTTGGTCAATTCAGCGATCTCTGTATCGGTTGCCGCAAATGCGTTTCCATCTGCCCCGGTAAAGTTCCAATTCCCGATCTTATCGACGAACTTCGTCATCGCAACGTAAAGGAAAAAGGTTTGTCATTCCCCGAAAAGATGGCGTTCCAACATATTCTTACAAATCGCAGTTTGTTCCATACGCTTCTTCGCGCTGCTTCGCTGGCTCAAAAACCCGTGCAGAGTGGCAAATTTATTCGCCACTTGCCTCTGTTCTTCGCTCATCTTACCGAAGGCAGAAGTTTACCGGCGGTATCCGACAGACCTCTGCGCGACAGAATGGCGGAACTGTCTAAAAACAATCCCAAAAATCCCGCTAAACGCGTGGCGTTCTTTAGCGGTTGCAATCTTGATTTCGTATTCCCCGACACAGCCGAAAACGTTGTAAAGGTGTTGCAGGATTTAGGCATGGAAGTCGTATTCCCCGAAGCTCAAAGTTGCTGCGGTAAGCCTGCGATTGGCATGGGCGACAGAGATACGGGCAAAGTTTTGGCGAAACAAAATATTGAGGCTTTTGAAAAGAGCGGTGCGGACGTTATAATCTGCGCTTGCCCCACCTGCGCCGAAACATTGGAAAAAACCTATGTCGAGATGTTCGCGGAAGATTCTTCATGGCGCACTCGTGTTGAACTTTTCGCCGCAAAGATTAGAGAATTTACCTCCTTTGTCGCAGAAGAATACGAAAAACAAGGTCGCCTGAAAGAAACCGATGGCGACGAGAAAGTAACTTATCACGATTCCTGTCACATGCGCCGCGGTTTAGGCGTTTGGAAAGAGCCGAGAGCGTTGCTTAAAGCCGCTAAAGGCATAGAATTTGTTGAAATGCACAATCCCGATAAGTGTTGCGGCATGGCTGGCGCTTTCGGTATGCGTTACGCAGAGATTTCGCTCCCAATGCTCAAAGAAAAACTAACCAACGTTAAAAATACGGGCGCATCCACGGTTGCGGTCGCTTGCCCCGCTTGCATGATGCAAATAGGCGGCGGTCTTGATCAGGAACTCCCCAACGTAAAAGTAAAACACGTCGCCGATATTTTGGCGGAACGACTTTGAGTTTAGCTAAAAACCGTTCTTTTCTTTCTTTTTCTTGAAAGAAAAAGAAAGAAAAGAACCAAAAGAAAGAAAAAGAACTTTAATAAAAAATAAAATAAATTTCAATTTACGTTTGATAAAGTTTTTTCTCTTTTTCTTTTGGTTCTTTTCTTTTTCTCTTTTTTACAAAAAAGAGAAAAAGAA
>JAFXOC010000393.1 GCA_017529085.1 Selenomonadaceae bacterium
CGGTCTTCCCGTTATTACTTTTGAATTAAAGAACAGATTTACAAAACAGAGCGTCAATGGCCGAAGAACAGTATAAAAATGACCGCGACCCAAAAGAAACGATTTTTTCTTTCAAGCGTTGTATGGTGCATTTCGCTTTGGACGATTGCAGAATTAAATTTTGTACTCGTTTGTCGGGGCGAAAAAGTTGGTTCTTGCCCTTTGATAAAGGATATAACGACGGCGCGGGAAATCCGCCAAACCCTAACGGCATAATGACAGATTATGTCTGGAAAGATATTTTGACTAAAAAGAAACTTACCCGCATTATTGAAAATTACGCGCAAGTGATAGAAGAAGTTGACCCCGAAACGAAAAAGAAATCCGTGAAACAAATTTTCCCGCGCTATCATCAGTTAGACGCGGTTGAAAGTTTGCTCAAAGACGTAAAAGAAAACGGAGTTGGGAAAAAATACCTAATTCAGCACAGCGCAGGAAGCGGGAAGTCAAATTCTATTGCTTGGCTTGCTCATCAGCTTATAGGGCTTGAAAAGGACGGTCATCCTATGCTTGATTCCGTGCTTGTTGTGACAGACCGTCGAATTTTAGACAAGCAAATTCGAGATACCATAAAACAGTTTATGCAGGTAAATAGTACGGTAGCTTGGGCGAAGGATTCAAACGAGCTTAAAGAGGCTATAACGAACGGCAAAAGAATTATTGTCACCACAATAGAAAAATTTCCTTATGTCGCGCCAAAACTTGGCGAAGAGCATAAAGAAAATCATTTTGCAATTATAATAGACGAAGCCCATTCGGGGCAAAGCGGGAGAAATGCCGCGCAGATGAATCTTTCTTTGTCGGGAAAAATATCCGATAATGAAATGGATAACGAGGACAAAATAAACGCTATGGTAGAAGGGCGAAAACTTTTGAAAAACGCAAGTTATTTTGCCTTTACCGCTACGCCGAAAAATAAGACGCTTGAAGTGTTTGGAATACCTTACGAAGACGGAGGGAAAACAAAACATCGTCCTTTTCATATTTACACGATGAAGCAAGCCATTCAAGAAGGATTTATTCTCGACGTATTGCAAAATTATACGGCTATTGACAGTTTTTATCGCTTGATGAAAACCGTTGAAAATGATCCAACATTTGATAAAAAGAAGGCGCAGAAAAAACTTCGTAATTTTGTCGAAAGTTCGTCTTTTACCATTGAAAAGAAAGCCGCCATAATTGTGGAGCATTTTCACGAGCAAGTAATCGCTAAAAAGAAAATAGACGGCAATGCGCGGGCTATGGTAGTAACGGCTTCAATTCCCCGTTGCATTGAGTATTATAACGCCGTTACGAGATGTCTCCAAAATAGAAACAGCCCATATAAAGCCATAATTGCTTTTTCAGGCGAGCATAAACTTAACGGCGAAGAACCATCTCTAACGTCTGCCGGAATGAACGGTTTTTCGGACGCAAAAATTCCGCAAATGCTAAAACAAGACCCATATCGCATACTAATTGTCGCTGATATGTTTCAAACAGGCTTTGACGAGCCTCTTTTGCATACTATGTATGTAGACAAAATTTTGACAGACATAAAAGCGGTGCAGACATTATCGCGGCTGAATCGTTGTCATCCGAATAAATATGACACCTGCGTATTGGATTTTGCCAATAAGCCGGACGATATGGAAAAATCATTTTCACGTTATTATCGTACAACCATTCTGTCAGGTGAAACAGATCCAAATAAACTATACGACCTTGTGGCGATAATGGAAGAGTTTCAAGTATATAATAACGACGATATAGAGCGGATTGTAAATTTGTATTTATCGGGAGCGAATCGTGAAAAACTCGATCCCGTAATTGACGATTGCGTTGCTTTATATAGGGAACTTGATGTCGATGGGCAAATAAAATTTAAAAGTGCAGCAAAAGCGTTTGTTCGTACTTACGGATTTTTAGGGGCGATTTTGCCGTATGGCAACGCCGAATGGGAAAAATTGTCTATTTTTCTTAATCTATTGATACCAAAACTTCCTTCGCCTGTTGATGACGATCTATCCAAAGGAATTTTAGAAACGATAGATCTTGAAAGTTATCGAAACGAAGCGAGAGAGGCTATCTCAATAAAATTAAAAGATGAGGACAGCGAACTTTCGCCAATACCTACGGAAAGCGGAGGAGGATTATCCGAACCCGATATGGATTTATTATCAGCGATATTAAACGAATTTATCGATTTGTTTGGAAAAATAAATTGGAACGACGCGGACAATGTTCGCCGTCAAATTCGTGAAATTCCTTCAATGGTAGCAAAAGACGAAAAATATCAAAACGCGATAAAAAATTCCGATGAACAAAACGCAAGACTTGAGAGCGAACGCGCGCTCAATCAAGTTATATTTTCAATTATGGCGGACAATATGGAGCTTTTCAAGCAATTTCAAGATAATCCATCGTTTAAAAAATGGCTGTCGGATATGGTGTTTCATATTACATATAACGCTAAAGGAGCGTAGAAAAACATCCGTCCAAATTGGACGGATGTCAGACTGTAGAC
>JAFXOC010000394.1 GCA_017529085.1 Selenomonadaceae bacterium
AAGAAAGAGAAAAAACTTTAATAAGGGGTTTGGACTCTACATGGAATTTTTACACTAAAATCAATAACTGGGAGTCCAGAGGGCTGCGCCCTTTGGCGGGGTCAAGGGGCAGCGCCCCTTGTGGGGTTTGGGGCGAAGCCCCAACGAGAAAAGAGGTGGGGGATTGAAGCGGCGGTCGATTTTGTTTGGTTTGTTGGTGTTTTTGGCGGTGTGCGCGAAGGCGCATGCTTTTCCGGTGAGTGAAGGGAGCCGCGGGGAAGAAGTTTATTCGGCGCAGGTGCTTTTGATAGCCGGAGGATTTTTAGGCGACGGCGCCGACGGGGATTTCGGAGGAAAGACCAAGGAAGCGACTATGAAGGCGCAGTCGCATTTTGGATTTGAAGAAAATGGCGTTGTTGGCAACGCCTTATATAATATGTTGTTGGAGTACGCCACGAATAAGGGTAAGGGAACGGTAAATTCCGGCGGCGAAGTTAAGATAGGCTCTAGGGGTAAGGGAGTTGAGGAAGTACAGGAGAAGTTAAAGGCTTTTGGGTATTACGAAGGTTTGATTGACGGAGTTGCGGGGGTAAGAACTGCGGTAGCCATAGCGAAGTTCCAGCGTAAATGCGGAATTTGGTCGAGCGGGATAGCGGATAAAGAAACCCGCGAAGCGCTAGAGAGCAGACCGGCGAAAAAAACCGGCAAAACAATTACGATGCGCGCGACGGCGTATAGTTCCGAGGACCCGGGGCTTGGCAAACATACCGCAACCGGCGCAAGAGTTCGTAAGGGAATTGTAGCGGTTGATCCTAGGGTAATTCCGTTAGGCACAAAGCTGTATATTGAAGGGTACGGCGAAGCTGTAGCGGCGGATGTGGGCGGCGGTGTAAAGGGTTACGTCATAGACATCGCTTTTGACACGAGAAAAGAGGCTTTGGCTTTTGGCAGACGGAATGTATTGGTTACTATTTTGGAATAAAAAAAGGCTGTGAAAAACTGCAATCGGTTTTTCACAGCCTTTGCTGATAATGAAACGTGGTGAATAAGATGACTGTCACAAAGATTCTTTGCAGGCATACGGAAACGCTTCCTAAGGAGACCATGGAGTTTTTGAGAGGTATTGCCGAAGATTACGCCAAAGTTAAAGCCGCAGTTTACGAGAGGTATTCGGGGATTAAAAATATGAACCGCTTGACTCCAGTTTTCGATATTCAGAGAGAAATGCGAGCTTCGGGACTTCGCGCTCAGCTTAACTTGCCGGTCGTGTATTATGAATTGGCGGTATCTGAAGCCGTTACAAATATCAAAACCAATTGGAGCCGAATAAAAGATAAAATTCGTCAGGAAATACGCGACAGAGAAAATTTGACGGCCGACGAGCGAAAATATATGCGGACAATTCTAAAAATTGACAGCGTGTACTGGGCTGTTTTAAATCGCCGCAATTACGAAATGCCGCAGAATATGCAAGGGATTGAGATTGACGCTCATAGGCTTAACAATCTTCTTTGCAGATTAACGCGAAAGTTTCTGGTAAAGCCTAAAGTGCGCGGCGCAAATCAGTTTAAGGTTACGCCTGCGGGATATAAATATAAGGACGGCGGAATTTATCTTGTAAGCCGATTGCCCAGACGAAGGATATTTTTGCCTTTAAAAGATACGCTTGTCACAAACCGACAAATTCGAATAAACATAGACGATAACAGGGCTAGGATACAGATCCCCGTAGACGTGGATACGAAGGAGAACAATAGCGCAGACTCTGTTTATATATACGTAGGGTATAAGGATGCGTTGACTCTTTCTAACGGTCATATTTACGGCAAAGGGCTTGAAAATTTGGTAACTCCGGAAACGGAAAGACTGAACGCAAAAAATCGCGAACGGAGTAAAGTTAGGATGTTTTCCGAAAGGCAAGCGGAAGCCGGAGAGTATGCAAAAGCCGAAAGGATTGTTAAAAACAACCTCGGAAAAAAGAAATATGAAGCGCAAAAATCAAGAGCCAGGGAGCAAACGCAAAATTACATCAACACCGAAATTAACCGTATGATTGAAGATGAAAATCCGGGACGCATATTTATAGCTAAACCCGCGCTTAAAAAACGGGTCAAATCCTTCGTAAAAGCTATAAACCGCGGGTACGCAAGAAGTTTTGCAGGGTATATCAGGAGGCGACTTGCCGAAAAATGCCGCGTTTTGGGGATTGATTTCGTAATGGTGGGCGTTAGGGATGCGCGTAAAATTTGTTCAAAATGCGGAGCGGAAGGAATATGCGATAGAGAAGGATTTCATTGCGCTTCGTGCGGGTATAAGGATACGCCTGCAAACAACGCGGCGGTGAATATTGAAAAAGCCGCGCTGGAGATGGAAAAAATTTAAAACACCAAATGCGCTATAGGCGCAACTATCAGCAGGCTGATAATTGTGCGTTCCAAGAAGATGGCGAAAAGTTCCGCTATGTTTACGGGAATTTTTGAGCCTAAGATTAAGCCGCCCACTTCCGATAAATAAATAAGCTGTGTTACGGAGATTACCGCTACGATAAAGCGGGTCATGGGTTCGGTTATAGCGCCCGCGGCGATTATAGACGGGGTAAACATATCAGTAAAGCCGACTATCATGGTCTTGGACGCTTCGGCGGCTTGTGGCACGTCTAAAAGCGTAAGGAGCGGCATGAAAGGTTTGCCCAAGATTTCAAATAAGGGAGTGTTGTTTGCAAGCACTAAGGCGATTGTACCGATACACATTACGACGGGCAATACGCCAAACCACATCCCCGCGGCGTTTTTAAGGCTGTTTTCCAAAAACTCGGAGATTCCTTTATGTTCGGCTACCCTCGCTTTTGCAAGCGCAAGACCGTAAGAGAATGAAGAATTATATCCTTCCGGCAAACTCTCTCCCATAGCCTTTCCTTCCACCATGTACTCGTCTTTTTTAAGAGAAAGAGGCGGCACTCTCGGTAGGATAACGGCGCAGACAAAGCCTACGGCGCAAATGGTAAGATAATATACGCCAAAATATTCCATCAAGCCCACCTGAGCCAGTACAACGATACTGAAAGTGATGGATACGGCGGAAAAAGTGGTGGATATAATAGCGGCTTCGCGTTTGCTGTAGTAACCCGATTCGTATTGGTTGGCTGTAAGCATAACGCCAAGCGTACCGTCGCCTATCCAAGAGGTAATGCAGTCGACGGCGGCGCGACCTGGAATGGTGAAAACGGGGCGCATCACTTTCGAAAAAAGCGCTCCGATAAATTCCAGCAAGCCGAAATCAAGCAAAAAGGGCAGGAGCATTCCCGCTAAGAAAAAAATTATCACCAGCACCGTCAAGAGGTCGTTCAACACGAAACCTCCCGCATCTTTACCGGTGATGAAGCTAAAAAATTCGCCTTCGACATTTAAATAAACGAGCCAGATAAAGACCGCGCCGATTATGCGAATAATGACCCAGATAAATGAAGTGGCAAAAGTAGCGCCGATAACCGGGTAATTGGTGACAAAATTGGGTTTTCGATAAAAAAGAGCGCTCAAAACCGCCGATAAAGTTACGATAACGACGCAAAGCAAGGGCAAATATCCGCCTATAAGGGCGGCGATCCAATCGGAAACGATTTTTACGACAACCGTCCATTTGCCGTCGTACTCCACGGGAACCATAAACAGAATAATCCCGATAAGCGACGGAATAACAAATCCCGCCGCGGATGACTGTTTTTCTTTCATTAAAGAGTGCCTCCAAGTTGACAACAGTTTTGATTATAGTAAACGCAAATAAATTTTGTGATTTGGTTCCCCGCCCGAAGGGCGGGGAACCAAACTCAAGTAAAAATATTTTTTGCGCGAAAATTGCAATAACAAATCGGACAGTAAAAATATAATTATAGGATATGTGGAAGTAAGGAAATTTGTTCGTCGAATAGTTCTTTGGGTGTACGATAGCCAAACATCTTTCGGGGTAAATTATTGATAAAATTCTCTATAGTTTGTACGGTATAGGCAGACACTTCTCCAATGT
>JAFXOC010000395.1 GCA_017529085.1 Selenomonadaceae bacterium
CAGCTTTTTTTACTCGAATTTATCAACTTTTAAAGTATATCCCATAATTTCGCCCACATCTGAAATTGTGCCGGACGCGCTTACGGTCTGACCTTTTTTTATATTCATGATAAAATCTTCTTGAGCCTTATCTTTTTTGTTTATAGTGCAATGAACTCCCACGATGGAATATTTATCGCCATGCAAAACAATATAATTTCCTTCCGAATCCATCACTTCCACAGTACCCGTAACCTTTATAAAACTATAACTTTATAAAGTCAAGTTATAATATAGCTTTAGTTTATACATTTTCGGTAAATTCTTTTGTATTATGGATGAAAGGAAAAGGAGAATTTGCCGATATGAACGATAAAGAACTAAACGCCGCTATCGGAAAGCGTATACGGAATTTACGGGAAAAGCAAAAGAAAACCCGCGAACAGGTTGCGGAGCTAGCTAATATTTCCTCTCAATTTTTATTTGAAATTGAAACCGGTAAAAAAGGTATGACGGCGCGCACCGTAATAAATCTAGCAAAAACTCTCTCGGTTTCAACCGATTTTTTGCTTCTCGGAACATCGTCCACATCATCCACGTTGTTAGAGGGACTTCCCAAAACTTACCAACAGTTGGCCGATGATTTTTTAAACGTGTTCGCTAAAGGCGCCGCAAGTATAGTTTATGAAAGCAAAATAAAATAGAGTATCAGTAACGTACATAAAAAAGCGAAAAAAAAGAAATCCTCTTAAAGTAAAAACTTTTCGAGGATTTCTTTTTATTTTTTTATTTACCTTTGGACTACTTCCCGCTTTACATCAAACTCTCAACTTCATCTAAAATTATCTTAGCCAACTCGCTTTTTTCCATGATGGGCGCGTCTATAACCCGTCCATCCCTAAACATCAATTTCGCAATGTTGGTGTCGGTGCCAAATCCTGCGCCTTCGCTTTTTACGTTATTAGCCACGATAAAATCAAGATTTTTTTCGACAAGCTTTTTATTTGCGTATTCAGCAAGCTTTTCCGTTTCGGCGGCAAATCCCACAAGTATTTGATTTTTTTTCTTTTCGCCAAGTTCCTTTAATATATCCGGATTTCTCACAAGTCTTAAGACAAATTCCCCGTCTTTTTTCTTGATTTTTTCCGTTGCGACTTCTTCAAGCCCGTAATCGGCAACAGCCGCAGATTTTATCACCGCATCCGCGTTGTCGTATTCGGCAAGTACGGCAGTCCGCATTTCTTCCGTGGTTTCGACGCGAACCGTTTTCGCCCCATGAACGTCTTTTAAATGCGATACTCCCGTGACTAACACCACATTTGCGCCTCTCGACACAGCTTCTTCGGCTACGGCAAAACCCATCTTTCCCGTGGAGCGGTTGCCTATAAACCTTACCGGGTCGATAGGGGCGATAGTTCCTCCGGCAGTTACGATTATTTTTTTCCCAGACAAAGTTCTTTTATTATTAGATAAAACACTTCTTGCAAACTCGACAATCTCCATGGGTTCGGGAAGCCTTCCCGCGCCTTTTGCTCCGCAAGCCAAAATTCCTTCTGCGGGAGGGATTATCCTCATGCCTAAACTTTTAAGTTTGGATATATTTTCACTTGTTACGGGATTATTTAGCATATTGGTATTCATGGCGGGCGCAACAACTATCGGCGATTTAACCGCAAGCATGGTCGTTGAAAGCAAATCATCCGCCATACCGTTTGCTGTTTTGGCGATAAAATTGGCGGTTGCAGGCGCAATCAAGACCAGATCCGCTTTTTCCGCAAGTCTTATATGAACAGGTTCCGCTTGATTTTCCCATAAATCAACATAAACTTTTCGACCCAATACTTCGCCGAACGAAAGCGGCGTTACGAAATTCGTTGCGCCCTTTGTCAAAATCACATCAACCAAGCCGCCTTCTTTTTTTATGCGGCTTGCGATTTCAATCGCCTTATATGCGGCGATACCCCCTGTAACCCCCAGCAGAATGTGTTTACCTTCAAATTCGCTCATTCGTCCGTCTCGTCTTTCTCTTCGTCCTCTTCGGATTCTTCCGCAAATTCTTCCTCTTTTATCTCGTTATCGTCCTTAATGGCGTAGGTTATTTTACCCTCCAAAATCTCCTCCAAAGCGTTGGTAACGTCCTTGGTGGAGGCGCTTTTTACCTTGGGCTGTTCTCCCGCCAAAAGTTCCCTTGCCCGTCTTGCCGCAAGCACAACAAGCCCGTAACGTGTGTGCATCTTTTCCATAAGCGCATCCGTCGAAGGATTCACCATACTTGTTTCTATTATGTTACTTTTCATCTTCCCAACTCCTCAAAACATTCTGCGTTCCGTATCGTTTTTAACCGTTCCGCCGCTAAAATCGCCCTAATATCCGAAACAGCCTTATCAACGGTGTCGTTTACCACTATGTAAGTATACTTCTCTCCCAAGGCAATTTCCGCTTTAGCCGCTCCAAGCCGCTTTTTTAAGCTTTCCTCCGTCTCCGTGCCTCTGCCCTTTATACGACGCTCTAATTCCTCCATGCTTGGCGGCAAAAGAAATATAAACACGCCGTCAGGCATGAGTTTCATTACGTTCAACGCTCCTTGAACGTCTATTTCAAGCAGCACGTCTTCGCCGTTTTTAAGCCGCTCTTTCACTTTTTTTAAGGGTGTACCGTAGTAATTATCGTATACTTTCGCCCACTCCAAAAATTCACCGGCTTCTATCATCTCTTCAAATTTCTCTTTTGAGAGAAAATAATAATTAACCCCGTCGACCTCTCCTTCTCGGGGCGAACGGGTCGTAGCGGAAACGGAAAAAGCAAGTTTCGCTTCCTCTTTAAAGAGAGAAGCGCAGACCGTCCCCTTGCCCGTGCCGGATGCGCCGGATATTACAACCAAAAGCCCTTCTTTCACTCCGCCTTCTCCTTTCGCCCTTCTATTCTCGCTACCAATGTTTCAGGCTGCACCGTGGAAAGCACCACATGATCGCTGTCCATGATGAGAACCGAACGAGTGCGCCTGCCAAGACTTGCGTCTATCAAATTTCCTTCTTTTTTGGACTCGGCAATAATGCGTTTAACCGGCGCGGAATCGGGACTCACGATAGCGATAACCCTAGAGAGCGCCACCATATTTTGAAATCCTATGTTTAAGAATTTGCTCTCAACCTTGTTTTCCATAAGATACCTCTATTCAATGTTCTGCGCCTGTTCACGAATTTTTTCGATTTCGGCTTTCATATCCCCGAC
>JAFXOC010000044.1 GCA_017529085.1 Selenomonadaceae bacterium
GAAAAAGGAGGATAGCGATGGAGATTTTAGTCTGTATTAAGCAAGTTCCGGGTTCGAATAAAGTGGAGGTTGACCCGATAACGGGCGTTTTAAAAAGGAGCGGCGCGGACGCTAAGATGAATCCCTACGATTTGTTTGCGTTAGAAACCGGACTTCGCCTTAAAGAAAAATACGGCGGCAGTTTAAGCGTTATCACGATGGGGCCGCCTCAGGCAAAGGCCGTTATACGAGAAGCCTTCGCAATGGGGGCGGACAGAGGAGCCATCATCACCGACAGAAAATTTGGCGGAGCGGATGTTTTGGCAACGAGCTATACGCTTTCTCAGGGCATAAGGAAATTCGGAAAGTTTGATTTGATTGTCTGCGGACTTCAAACCACGGACGGAGATACGGCGCAGGTAGGTCCCGAAGTTTCGGAGCAGCTTGATATTCCATGCGTTTCCAATGTGCGTAAAATTGTTGAAGCCGATGATAAAACCATTACCGTTGATATGGAAATGTCAGAAGATATTGAAAAGGTAAAAATTTCTTTCCCCTGTCTTATTACCGTGCAAAAGGACATCAACGAGCCCCGTCTGCCCTCTTATAAAAAGGCGAAGGCGACTGTTGAACGGGAGATTTTGGAATTTACGTTAAAAGACATGGAAGATACCGACGAAAAACACTACGGTTTAAGCGGTTCGCCCACTCAAGTGCAGCGCATATTCCCGCCCAATCACGAAAAATCGCAGGAAACTTTGACGGGTACGGGCGAAGCGTTGGCAGATACGATATACGCCATATTGAAGCAGAAAAAATTTGTGGCTTAGGAGGGAGAGAGCATGGGAAAACTTATCGTTCATCAAGATAAAATCACTGATATGAAAGCTCTTATGGCTCTTTGCCCTTTCGGAGCTATGGAGGAAAAAGACGGCAAGTTGGAAATTTCAGCCGCCTGCAAACTCTGTAAACTCTGCGTGAAAAAAGGCGGCGGAGCGGTTGAATTTGTGGAAGAAGTTCAAAGCACCGTGGATAAATCAGCTTGGAAGGGAATAGCCGTCTATGTGGATCATGTGGACAGACGTATTCATCCCGTTACCTTTGAGCTTATAGGGAAGGCGAGAGAGCTTGCCTCTAAGATCAATCAGCCGGTTTACGCCGTATTTATCGGAAACGATATAAAAAAAGAAGCTGAAGAAGTGCTTCATTACGGCGTTGATAAAGTGTTTGTCGCGGACAACGAACTTTTGAAGGATTTTAAGATTGAAACATATACAAAAGCCTTTGAGCTTTTCATAAATATGGTAAAACCCGCCGCTATTTTGGTGGGCGCGACTCCCGTAGGTCGTCAGCTTGCGCCGAGAGTCGCAGCTAGATTTAAAACGGGGCTTACCGCAGATTGCACGGTTTTGGACATTCGCGAAAATACGGATTTGGTGCAAATTCGCCCCGCGTTTGGCGGCAACATTATGGCGGAGATTTTGACTCCCAACACCCGCCCGCAGATGGCAACCGTGCGCTATAAGATTATGGATGCGCCGGAACGTGAGGACGAGGCAATGGGCAGTATCGAGGAAGTTGTTATCGACGACAATGTTTTGATATCTCGCGTTGAAGTTTTGGAAATTACCAAGAAGCCTAAGGAAGTCGGTATTGAAAACGCGGACGTTTTGGTCGTAGCGGGTCGTGGCGTTAAGAAGAAAGAAGATTTGAAACTTATTGAAGATTTAGCGGCGGCGTTAGGCGGGGATTTTGCCTGCACTCGTCCGCTTGTGGAATGCGGTTGGATGGATGCGAAACGCCAAATCGGGCTTTCGGGGCGTACGGTTCGTCCTAAGCTTATCATCACTTGCGGCGTATCCGGCGCAATACAATTTTTGGCTGGCATGGATCATTCGGAAGAGATTTTCGCCATTAATACCGACCCCAAAGCTTCCATCTTTAAGGCGGCAAATTATGCAATTGTCGGAAATCTTTATGAAATAGTGCCGAAACTCATTGAGTTGGTGAAATCGGGGAGGGGGATCTTATGAGCAGCTACAAGCAAATGAACGAGGAGGATCTCTCCTACATTGCAAGTTTTATGGATAGGGATCGCCTTCTTTGGAAAGATGAGATAAATGAGGAATACAGTCACGACGAATTAGCTTTCGAGCGCTCTTATCCCGACCTTGTGGCAAGGGTGGTTTCAACGGAAGAAGTGTCGAAACTTTTAGCTTACGCCAACAAGGAGCATATAGCCGTAACCCCGAGAGGCGCAGGCACAGGGCTTGTGGGCGCAGCGGTCGCCGTGGAAAAGGGTTTGATGATTGACACCACTTTAATGAATCATATATTGGAACTGGACGAAGAAAATCTGACTCTTACCGCGGAGCCGGGCGTACTTTTAATGGAACTGAGGGCCTATGTGGAAGAAAGAGGATTCTTCTATCCGCCCGACCCCGGCGAAAAATCCGCAACAATCGGCGGCAACATCAGCACAAATGCGGGCGGCATGACAGCCGTAAAATACGGCGTGACCCGAGATTTTGTGCGCGGATTGGAAGTCGTATTGGCGGACGGCACGATTTTGGAATTGGGC
>JAFXOC010000396.1 GCA_017529085.1 Selenomonadaceae bacterium
ATTCTTTTCTTAATTCGTAATTATTTTTAAGTTTTATTCCATTTTTAAAATTATTCATTTGCTTATCCAGAACCCAGTTATAGGCAAATCTCGCCGCTCCTGCAAACTGGAAAAGTCTACTCCGTTGCTTGTTGTTGGGAAGAAGTTTTATCTTGAATGATTTTATCATCTACATCACATTCTTTCACTAACTCGCGAATCATCTTTTTGGCTTTATTTGCTCGTTTTCCTTGCAGTTTACAGCTAAAAACAGTTATTATTTGCACTAAATCCTCAACTAATTCTTGTTGTTCCGGCTTTGGTTCGTTGTCGATTATTTCAATTTTACAATCGTGCATATTAGCTATTGCTTCAACAAGTTCAAAACCGAATCTAAGCAACCTGTCTTTGTAAAGAACTACCACTTTTTCTACTCTATTATCGTTAATGCGTTTTAAGAGTTCTTGCAATCCTTTTTTCTTGTAATTTATCCCAGAACCGATGTCTTGAATAATTTCAAAAGGACGACCTTGGGCGAGCAAATATGTTTTTACGTTTGATATTTGTCTTTCCAAGTCGTCTTTTTGTTTAGGACTTGAAACTCTGCAATATCCGATAACAAGTTTATGCATGGGTCTTTCTTGCGAGATTTTTTGCCATTGTTCCTCGGAATAGTACCTATAACCATTTTCTGACGTGTGATGCGGATGTAGTTTTCCGGATTTATCCCAATTTCTGAGCGTTTGGGGAGTAACCCCGCACATTTTGGAAAATTTATTAATCGTATAATATTTCAATGGTATCACCACCTAATGTTATTATACAAAAAATTTTTTATAAAATCAAGATGATATTTACATCTTTTTATAAGTTTTTATAAACTGTTAATTAGCCTTCTTTTATCGCTTTGTTATAGGACGCAAGCGCGGCGGTCATTCGGCAGTACCGTCAGGGTATTGGAATAGTTTCATGGACTCGTTGCCGATTTTGTCTATCGCTTTTACCGGCGCTAACAAAAGAGATTTTCCTTTTGCGTGTACTCCTCTGTTTTTATCATACCCGCTGCCGCTGTCTAGCCCGATGTCAAACAACACGCCGGTTTCTCGTAAAATCTTTAACTCCGTCCTCGTAAAATCTTTACTTACGGCTTTTTTCATCGCATCTTTAATGAGCCACTCGTCGGTTTCCCCTAAATAGCCTTTTAAGTTTATAAGCTGTGAAAGGTTTATAACAGCTGACGAAAGATTGCCCATGCCTAGATACAGATAGGACGCTCTACCGGTTAAAGCGTTGACCGCGCCTAACCATGCTCTGTTTCCTACCGCCGGAGTAAAGAAGGTTTCATACGCTTTATTTCCCCTTACAATATCGTCAAGCATTTTTTCTATATATGACTGATTTCGCAAGGGTTAGGGGGTGATTTATATATATTGCCGTAATATATAATATCGCTGTATAAAATTTCAATAGGAGGAATTTTTTTGGATTTATGCGAATTTTTATCCGGCGGACCTTTAGATTTTAAGATACTGACAATCGAATGTTCTTTTTACCTGCCGAAAATCAGAAAACTTTACCCGAACGCAAAGATTTTCGCCATTACTGATTATGAAGAAGTCGCAAATTACGAACCATATAAAAAATTGGAAGTTCATTTTGAAGTTACAAGGAATGTTAAAATTTTTCCCGAAAAATATTTCGATATCATATTGGGAGAATCGCTCCTTGCAAACGCAACAAATTCATACGACGAATTGATGACGGTAAGCCGCGCCCTTAAAGATACCGGTTTTTTCTTGGGCAGTTTTTTAAATGTGCGATATGCGCCAATACTTTCGGAGTTAAAGGCGGGTCGCTTTCCCTTTCGCAACGAAAGACCCTACGCGAAAGACGAAGTGGTTAAAATGCTAAACGACGCGGTTTTTAAGGAAATCTCTTTTTTGCCGATGGAATGCGATTTAGATAATAAAGCTATGGTAAAGCCATGGGTTGACGCAGGATTTGATAATTACAACAACGATCTATTCACCAAGATTTGGATGTTTAAAGCGTCGCGTTCAACGGCTGCGGTGATTGGCTTAAAGGAACTTTATACCGCGGAAACAAGAAAAGAATTGGCGCGAATTTTGCACAGAATCGAATTTGGCGTAAAATGTGAAGAAAATCTTTCAGCGTTATGGAAATTAGCCGAGAAAGAGATGATTTTTCCCGATTATCTGTTGGGATTTATAGAAGAAGTTTCTTTCAATAAGAAGGATTTGTTAAACGTTTTATTCATATCGGCTAAAAATAAAGGTTTAGAAAATTATGCGGCGGAGATAGGAGAAGCGATAAGGTGAATTTAAATTCATGCGATATATGTCCCAGACTCTGTAAAATTTCGCGGTATGATGAAGTCGGTTACTGCGGCGCAGGCGCAGCGGTTAAAGTCGCCCAAGTTATGCTTCACAAATGGGAGGAGCCTTGTATTTCGGGGCAAAACGGAGCGGGAGCAATATTTTTTTCTCATTGTAATTTACGCTGCGTATTTTGCCAAAATTACCCTATAAGCCATAAGGGTAAAGGCGTCGAGATAACGACGGAAAAACTCGGAAAGATTTTTCTGCGGCTTCAAAAAGAAGGCGCGTCAACGATTGATTTAGTAACCCCAACTCATTTTGCGCCGCAGATTATGAAAGCGTTAAAATTTGCAAAAGACAGCGGTTTGACAATTCCCGTTGTATACAATTCAAGCGGTTATGAGAGAGTCGAAACCATTGAGAAATTGAGCGGCTTTATAGACGTATATATGCCGGATTTTAAGTATTTTTCAAACGAATTTGCCGCAAAATACTCTATGGCAAAAAATTACGTTGAAACGACTAAAGAAGCGATTTTAGCTATGTATAAGCAAGTTGGAAAATTTATAACAAAAGACGGAGTTATGCAAAAAGGTCTGCTGCTTCGTCATTTGGTACTGCCGGGACTGCGTCATGACAGTATGAAGTTTTTAGATTGGGCGTGGGAAAATTTCGGCGACGACATCATATTAAGTTTAATGCGCCAGTATACGCCGCAAAACGGCGCGGAAGGGAATTTGGCGAGAAAGCTAACCACGTTCGAATATGAAAGCGTAGTTGATTACGCTGTTAGCTTAGGTTTTACCAACGCGTATACGCAAGAAAAAACCGCCGCGTCAAAGGAGTTTATACCCTCCTTTGACGCGGCGGATTGCAAGTTTTTACTTGATTAGACCGACTCGAATTTCATCTACGGCACCGTGTTCTATTTCAAATTCAATTCCTAAAGACGGATTATTCGCGGTAAGATAAATCATACGATCTTTTTCGCGAATATTAGGCTCCCCGTAAGCTTTTATTACATCATTTACGGAAGCTCCCACACCGATATTTTTAGATGTGGAAAGTCCGTTGGCGCGATCAACCTTAACAGCGCGAACGATATTGTCGATTATATAAACGTCGAAAAGTTTATGATATTCGTATACTACAGGCTGACTGTTACCGTGCCATTTATGTTTGCGCTCGGTTTCATAAGGTTCGCCGTGAACTTTTTTTACGTCCTCTATGGATGCCCCATACGAAATTCCGCCGAGAACAAGGTCAGCTTCCGAAAGAGCGCCTTTGGTATCGACTTTGGACACAGCCGGAGGAGCGGGAGGATTTTTCGTGTTTTCGGGCGGCGCGGGAGCCTCGCTTTTTGCAGGCGGTATAGGCGGCGCGTTTACCGAACGATCCAATTTATCGAAATAAAAATAAGCCGAAGTGCCGCCAATACCGACGAGCAATGCAAAGATGACGGCAAAGACAACTTTTAAGTTCATTATATCACCTCTAATTTTTTAAAGCACTTTTGATAAGAACGCCTTTGTGCGCTCTTCCTTCGGGTTTTCGAATATGTCTTTAGGCGCGCCCTCTTCAATTATGTGACCGCCATCCACAAACAGAAGCCTTGTGCCTACTTCTCTTGCAAATCCCATTTCGTGAGTCACAACCACCATTGTCATACCGGAGCGAGCGAGTTCTCGCATAACGTCCAAAACTTCGCCCACAAGTTCAGGATCAAGAGCGGACGTTGGTTCGTCAAAAAGCATAACTTTGGGATTCATCGCAAGCGCTCTTGCGATTGCAACTCTTTGTTGCTGACCGCCCGAAAGCTGCTCCGGGTACGCGTCCCATTTATCCGCAAGCCCTACTCTTGCCAAAAGTTCCCGCGCTTTATTTTCTGCGTCTTCTCTTGAGATTTTACGCACTTTCATCGGCGCTAAAACTATGTTTTCAAGTACGTTCATGTGCGGAAAGAGATTAAACCGTTGAAAAACCATGCCTACTTCGGCGCGAACTTGATTTATCTTAGCTTCGCCGGAAATTTCTATACCGTCGACTATGATTTGACCTTCCGTAGGTTCTTCAAGGTAATTGATACAGCGGAGCAACGTGCTTTTCCCCGAGCCTGACGGTCCTATAATAACCACAACCTCCTTTGGCGCAACGTGAATATCTATACCCTTTAAGATTTCAAGATCGCCGAAGGATTTTTTTAATCCCTTAATGTTTATCACTAATCCGCAACCTCTTTTCCAAATACGCCACGAACCTAGAAATTGAAAGCGTCATTATAAGGTAAATAACCGCTACGCTGAGCCAAATTTCAATAGCGCCGTAAGTTCTTGCAATAATAAGCTGACCGTTTCTGGTAAGTTCTTCAAAACCAATAACCGAAACCAATGACGAATCCTTTAAAAGGGCAATAAATTCGTTGCCAA
>JAFXOC010000397.1 GCA_017529085.1 Selenomonadaceae bacterium
CCGGCGGCAAGATTATTTACGCTGCTTCACGAAGTTGTTCATATTTTCCTGGGACGAGACGGCTTAGACGATCACAGCGAACCTTTCTGCAATCGTATTGCCGCCAAGATACTTGTCCCCTATGATTCGTTTAATGAACAATGGAATTTACATACCAATGATTATGACGCTTTGGAAAAATACTTTAAGGTTAGTCAGTTGGTATTGTATCGTATGGCTCTTGTGTATGGCAAAATTGACGATAAAGAACACAAACGCTTGGTTGCCGATTATGATAAGAAATACCAAGAGAAGAAAAATAACGAAAGTAACGGCGGCGGAGATTTTTACAACACATCTCCTTATAGGGCAGGGCGCAGTTTCTGCAAGTATTTAAGAGAGGCATTGACTGAGGGAAAAATCTCTTACGGCGAGGCGTATCAACTCTTAGGCGTAAAAGGAAATACCTTTGAAAATGTCATGAACTCCGCTGCTGAAGGGAGGGAATAGCGTGGCATATATCCTGGACTCAAATACCTTAATTACGGCAAAAAATTTATATTATGCCTACGATATCGTTCCTTCTTTCTGGAATATACTTTTGACGGAATTTTAGAAAGGCACGGTAAAAATCATTGACGCAGTAGAAAGCGAGATTTTGCAGGGAAACGATAACCTTTCCGAATGGCTGAGGGATAATATATGCGGAAAGTCTGCCGCAAACGGCGAATTGTATGTCCTGCCATCAAAAAACAATCAAGACATTGTAAGTTGCTATCAAACAATCGCCAACAATGTGGTGTTAAACCAACGATTCAAAGAAAACTACAAGCAAAGTTTCTTATCAGGCGCAGACCCATGGCTGATCGCTACTGCAAAAACGAATAAACATACTGTCGTGACATTTGAAAAAATGCCTCCCGCAGATACAACCAAGGTAAAAATCCCTGCTATTTGCCGTCAAATGGAAGTGGCGTATGAAGACCTATATGAAATGATGCGGACGCTGAATTTAAGGATTTAAGGTGACTGGCTATGGGACAAAATAAGGAATTTAACATACTTGGCAAAAAATTGGCGCAGCGGGATTAGTTTATGCCGAGCCGGAACTTTGCAGGAGTGAATGAAAGCTCTCATCAGAAAAGAGAAAAAAAGCCAAGAGAAACTCATGGCGGCGTTTAAGGGAATTGGGTATGGGATTGGATAAAAGCTAGGAGGTTGACATTATGCTTGCTATACAGGGTTATTATGATGGCGCAGTTTTTCAGCCGTTGGAAAAAAACACAGCGAAACTCAATCAAAAAGTTATTATCACCATAATGGATGATTTTGTGGAAAAACCGAAGATGTCTCAAGAGGAACGAGTCCGTGAAGCGGAAAATAAATCCCTCATAGGGATTGGCAAAGGGAAATTGTTTTTCCCGGATGACATTGATTTTTGCAATGACGAAGTTGCGGATTTGTTTTACGGGAGTAAATGATGAACATTTTATTAGACACCCATATTTTACTTTGGGCTATGCTCGATAGTTCATCTTTATCCGCCAAAGCTCGTGAAATTATTTTACAAAATTACCACCTGTTGCATTATAGTGTCGTTTCTGTTTGGGAAATCGCTATCAAGCATAAGTTACACCCGGAGAATTTATTATCCTCCGGGCAAGATGTGGTGAATTTGTGCCACGAAGCAAATTTGCGGTCGCTGCCATTAAAAAGTGAGCATATAGTTGCTTTTGAAAACCTTTCTCGGAATGATGATGCTCCAAGTCACAAAGACCCTTTTGACCAAATCTTGATTTCTCAAGCGATAGCGGAGAAGATGATTTTTGTAACTCATGACAAAACCTTGAGATATTATTCTGATGTAAATATTCAACTCGTTTAAATTTATATAACAAAACTTGACTATAGATGTCTCCCACCTCTTATGAGATTATCGCCTAAGTAACCGGCAATGATGAAAAATTGTTGCGCTATCTGACTTAACCCTTTTTTCAAAAAAAGAAAAAGAAACAAAGAAAATTTTTGCAGGAATTTTTAATTTTTCGGATAATATATATGTATGGCAAAGTTTTCGGCTTTTTTGTACGCCGAAAAAGCCGAAGAAATATTGGCAATCTTTAATGATTTGAATTTCCTGAGGTCTCCCCGCCCCGAAGGGGCGGGGAGACCTTAAAAAAGTCTTTGGAGATGCCGTACTGTGTATGATAGGAATTAAGGAGGGATTCTTTTGCGTGAGATTGATGTAAAAACCATCACGGAAAACGTCGCCGAAATGTGCAAAGAGGCCGCTTATTACCTGCCGGAAGATGTGTATCGCGGGCTTAAAAAAGGTCGCGAATCCGAAAAATCGCCGGTCGGTCAAGTCGTGCTCGATCAGATTATTAAAAACGCAGAAATCGCTAAAAATGAGGACCGTCCCATTTGTCAGGACACCGGTATGACAATCGTATTTTTGAAGGTGGGTCAGGATCTTCACATAACGGGCGGCAATTTGAA
>JAFXOC010000398.1 GCA_017529085.1 Selenomonadaceae bacterium
TTAATTCCGGTATATATCCGACAAATCCGCCTTCTTTGGCAGGAACTATAATTTCTTGGTAGGGCAAATTTAAATAGTATTTTAAATCTTTTTCCATTTATAACACCTCTGGATATAAAAAATTCTACGCTTTAATCACAAATTTTCGCCTACTGCGTCAATAACTTGCTTTACATATTCTTCTTTAATATAAGGCGAGGCTTTTGGAATTGTTATAGGATATTCCCCATATTTTCTATATGTGTAATGACTTGAGCCTCCGTTTGGCTGACGCTCATTATATCCTTTATGTTTCAAAATCTTACTTAATTCGTCAAATCTCACCGTTTTGGGATTATTTTTTATCCTTTCCCATAATTTTTTTAACTGCCCCAAATATAATCACCTCACATTACTATAGTATCATATTTAGTACTAAAAATTAATAAAAATATAAATTTTATCTGACAATAATAAATATAGTATTTTGTAACCCCTCACTTTCCAATGCAAAAATCCTCAAATATCCTATTTATAATATCTTCGTCCAAAGTTTCGCCTGTGACTTCGCCCAGCGAATTTAACGCGCCCCTTAAATCTATCACGATAAAATCTTCGGACAACCCTTCTGTTATGGCGTTTAACGCCGACTGAAGGGATTTTTTCGCGGATATTAGCGAATCTCTTACCCTTTCGTTTTTCACAAGTACCCTAGAGGAATCGTCGCTGATTTTAGCGAATTCCTCTATTTTTTTTGTCAGCTCGTCAAATCCCGTGAGAGTTTTTGCGGATATTTCAACAACGCTTCCATTATGAAATCTGTTTAATATGTGATTTTTAACCGCTTCGCCGTTACAGTTTTTATCCGTTTTATTTAATATGAAAATAGTGTTATCCTCAGTCAGCATCGAGAAAATCTCTTCATCCTCAAGCGTTAAATTCTCCGAAGCGTCAAAAACAGCCAAAATAAGCTCCGCGTCTTTTGCGCGACTTTTCGCCAAATTTACCCCTATATGCTCAATCTCATCCACAGCGTCTCTAATCCCCGCCGTATCAATTAATATTAATGGAACTCCTCCTATATTTACCTCGGCTTCCAAAAAATCCCTCGTAGTGCCGGGGACGCTTGATACAATGGCGCGTTCCTCTTTCATAAGCGCGTTTAACAGGGAGGACTTGCCAACGTTGGGCCTGCCTATGATGGCGGTTTTTAAGCCGTCCTTTAAAATTCTGCCTTCACGATAAGTTTTTATCAATTCGTCTATTTTATTGATAATGTCTCCCACATTTTTTTCTACATTACCTACTACATTTTCCTCCGCCATCTCTTCCGGAAAATCAATAGCCGCCTCCAACGCCGCTACTTCTTTTAATATTCTATCCTTTAACCCTTCAATCGTATCGGCTAACTTTCCCGAAAGCTGAGTCACCGCGCTCTTTCTCGCTCTCTCCGTATTCGCTGACACTATATCCATCACGGCTTCGGCTCTTGTTAAATCTATCCTGCCGTTCAAAAACGCCCTCTTGGTAAACTCGCCCTTATTGGCGGCTCTCGCGCCGTTCTTATACACAATCGAAAGAACACGGCTTAACGCCCCAAACCCGCCGTGACACTGCAACTCAGCCACATCTTCCCCCGTATAAGAAAAAGGTCCCTTCATCGCCAAAACTATCGCTTCGTCAATCTCTTCCCCATCGTCCACAATCTTCCCATAAAACGCATTATATCCTTTAAGCTTATCCCACTCGATTTTCCGCTTACCTACAAAACATCGTTTCACTATATTAAAAGCGTCACTGCCGCTTATTCTTATTATTCCAATCCCTGCCGCGCCGCGTCCCGTCGCTACCGCCGCTATTGTGTCTTCCATGTTGGGTTCTCCTTTAAAATACCGTAAATCCGTATTTCTTTCACTTATTATAGTAAACGACAAGAATATTTATACTTACCTTTGCCTCCCCGCCCTTCGGGCGGGGAAGCAAAATATAAAATTTATTGTCGTTTACTATAAAACCTCCCCAAATATTCCCCCACATCCTCAGCCGTCATAACGGAGCTCATAACAAAGGCGCCGGCCGCTCCCGACGCCTTCACCATGCTTATGTTTTCAGGCGTTATGCCGCCTATGGCGTACACGGGAATGGAAATTTTATCGCAAATTTCTTTTAGAAATTCGGTTCCCCGCCCGGGCAACCCCCTTTTGCAGTCCGTATCGAAAATATGTCCCGCTGTAATGTAAGTACAGCCTAAACTCTCCGCTTCCGACGCGTCGTTAAGGCTATGGCAGGACGCGCCCAAAACGGAAAATTTATTTGTTACGTTTTTCGGAAGAGTACGAAGCGTATCAAGCGGCAAATGCAACGCGGGGCATTTTAATCTTGACGCAACGCCCGCAAATCCATGCAACACGCAGAGAACTTTGCGATTTTTGCATATTTTTATGACTTCCTTCGCTAATTCTTCGTAATCCGCTTCGGTCAAATCCTTTTCCCTAAGCATAATCCCCGAGGGGCGGCAATCGGCGATTTTTTCGATACGCTTTAAAAAGTTATCTTTACAAAGTAGGCGGTTGGTTACGCATAAGATATTATACATAGAGATAATCGTTCAGCACCGGCTGAAGCCCTTCCCCGACAATATCGCCGTACATCTTTTTTAGGCTTCTGCCGTCCTCTATTTCAAATTGTTCGTCGCCGGTTTTATCCGCCGCGTCTTTCCCTTCATATTTGCTTTCATGATCGCCAATCCCCGTCGATACGCCCGCCGAAACCTTCGTTGCGGCGATTTTTACGATGCCGTTCCTAAATTCCGCGCTCTCCCTTGACGATACCGTGATACCCACAAAGGGCAAAAATATCCTATAAGCGCAAAGGATTTGACAGAGCTGCTTTTCATGCACATCAAGCGGATTTATCTTGTCGTTGTTGATAATCGGGCGAAGTCTCGGGCATGAGAGGGACATCTCGGCGTGAGGGTATTTGCGTTGCAGATAATAGACGTGCATGGCGCTCGCCAACGCGTCCTTTCTGAAGTCCGAAAGCCCCAACAACGCGGAAAACGCAACGCCGCGCATCCCAGCCATAAGCGCCCGCTCCTGCGCATCGAAGCGATACGGCCAAACCCTTTTATGCCCCGCCAAATGCAGCTTCTCATATTTCTCTATATCGTAAGTTTCCTGAAACACCGTGACATAATCCGCCCCACATTCGCGCAAATAGCGGTAATCCTCCGTGTTTACGGGGTAAATCTCAAGCCCCACCATACGGAAATATTTGCGAGCCAAACGGCACGCCTCGCCTATATATTTAACGTCGCTCTGAGCGCGGCTCTCGCCGGTCAGTATCAATATTTCCTCCATGCCGCTCTCGGCGATAACCTTCATCTCGCGCTCAATCTGCTCTAGGGTAAGCTTCATGCGGTTGATGTGATTATACCTGTTGAACCCGCAGTAAACGCAGTAGTTCTCGCAGTAATTGGCGATGTAAAGCGGCGTGAAAATATATACCGTATTTCCAAAATGTTTGCTTGTCTCAAGTCTGGCCTTTCTCGCCATCTCCTCCAAAAACGGCTCCGCCGCGGGGGACAAGAGCGCCTTAAAATCCTCGACCGAACATTTATCATGCTCAAGCGCGGCGCGAACGTCCTTTGCCGTATACTTCGTATAATCGAAAGATTTTACTTCGTTCATCACCTTGTCGCAGACGTCGGATTTAATTTTCTCCATCCCCGGCATATACTCCATGGGATTGGTTCTGCAAGACGGATCCTTCTCTAATTGATGTTTTTTATCAAGAGCTTCTTTAGACAAATGCTCAGAATCCACAAAAAATTGATTTTCCATAGCGTACCTCACATAGCTTCTCCGCTCGATGCGCGGGAGCAAAATTATCGTCACTTACTTTAATTCAACACAGGAATCCCATGAGCTTTTCCAATCTCTGCGATACGATCCGCCGAATATTTTGACACTTGCATTATAAGCGATAAAGGCTGTTTTGCTTTAAGAAGCTCTATTATCATATTGCCTTCGGCTTCTTCTCTACCTTCTTCTCTACCTTCTTCTCGTTCATCTGCCATTCTTGCAAACAGAGACATATACTCTAAGCGCAACGCATCGTGCGTTTTTAGTTTTTCCACTTCATTTGCCACCTCTCTTGCAAAATTTCCCTTAATCTTGGGGACATTTTAATCCCTCAAAAATCCCGTAAGCGGATCGGAAGCCGACGCGCCTCTTGTAAGCACCCGCCCAAGTCCCGCAAGATACGCATTTCTTCCCGCTTCTATAGCCAAGCGGAAAGCCTTTGCCATAAGCGGCAAATCTCCCGCCGTCGCAAGCGCCGTATTTGCCATAACCGCGGCGGCGCCCATCTCCATAGCTTCGCAAGCCTGCGAAGGTTTGCCCACTCCCGCGTCGACTATTATGGGAAGGTCTATCTCGTCAATCAATATCTGTATAAACTCTTTTGTGGCAAGTCCCTTATTCGACCCGATCGGAGAACCGAGCGGCATAACAGCCGCCGCCCCTGCGTTTACGAGGTCCCTCGCCACGTTTAAATCCGGGTACATATAAGGCAGCACCACAAAGCCTTCCTTTGCCAAAATTTCCGTCGCCTTCACAGTCTCCTGGTTATCCGGCAACAGATACTTCGAATCCCGCATTATCTCAATCTTTACAAAATCCCCGCAGCCAAGTTCCCTCGAAAGTCTGGCAATCCTGACGGCTTCATCCGCCGTCCTTGCGCCGCTGGTGTTTGGTAAGAGCGTCACATTTTTCGGAATAAAATCCAATATATTCTCTTTCTCCTTAGTATTCGCGCGCCTTACCGCCAAAGTGATAATCTCCGCGCCCGCGTCCTTCACCGCCGCTTCTATAAGCTTTAGCGAATACTTCCCCGAGCCTAATATAAACCTAGACTCAAACTCTTTACCGCCTAATGTTAATTTATCCATAATATATCCTCCTACAAACTTAAAATTCTAAGCGCCGTCAAAGCCTGATGAGCGGCAGAGAGGGCGACTCTCGGGGCAAACAGCGAGAGTCCCTCTCTTGTGTCGCTTATCTCGTCGCCCGAGAGGTAAAATTTATCGGTTATTTTTCTGGTGCGGATAGAGTTGGGATCGCCCAGACCCGCCATGCCGGAAGCAGCTATCAGGTATTTTTCGGGCATCTTTTCCAAGACGGTATTTACAAGAGACGCCTTAGCTTCGGGGTTGTCGAAGGCTTCGCATATAATATCCGCATCTTTTAAAAGCTCCGTCGCATTTTGCTCGTCAATTTTGACGTTATGGGTTTCAATTTCGATATACGGCGCGATTTCCAA
>JAFXOC010000045.1 GCA_017529085.1 Selenomonadaceae bacterium
GCCGCCGTTAATCTTTCAAGCGGATATTACTACGCTCATACGCTTTACGAGTATATCAACAAAAAACATCTCGAAGCTACTATTCATAGAGTTTTAGAGATAGTAAATGATGCGAGCAAAGATGATTTCCCGAAATATGAGTATGCCTCTTACGATTGGGAAGATTGGGGACACGGAAATTATGACTCATACGATACCCCAAAAGACTTGCCGAAAAAGTATAAGAAAATCTATGGCGAACTCTTGGACTATTATACTTACGGGGAAATTGAAAGCTATCGCAGAGCTTACGGCAACGAGATTTTAAATCATTTATATAATGCGGTATATAACTATGATGGGAGGTGAGTTTATGCCGGCTACGAAGTTTATTTGTCCAACGGGGCAGGAAGTGCCTATCGAAAAATGCTTAAAATCATGCGTTATGAAGGAAAGATGTATGTTTCTTCCGACATTAAGAGCCGTTGCAAATTCTCTTGACAGAGGTTTACAAGAAGCAACGGTAACGAAACTATTGGCGGGAACGAGGGAAACATATCTCAAAAAGACAACAGATTATGCCGTTGACCCTCAAAGCGCACTATACGCTTTGCACGGACAAGCGGTGCATACCATAAACGAAAATTTTACAAATGGCGAGATTTTATCCGAAATTCGCCTTAACGATAAAATCACCAGCGGAAAATTCGACCTTTACGGCAAGATTATAAGTAACGAAGACGGAGTTTTGGGTGATTTAAAAGTTACCAGTTCTTATAAACTTGCCAAAGCATTGGGAATTTATAAAGTTGATGTTCAAACAGGCGAAGTCTATAAAACCGGAGCGAAGAAGGGACAGCCAAAAACTCGCAAAGAGTTTCGCTATGACGGAGTTCGTCATGTTTGGGATTGGGCGGTGCAGCTCAATTATTATAGGCTACTCTTGGAAAAATCCGGCTTTGAGGTTAAGCGGATGTATATTCAGGCTCTGTGTCGCGACAATAGCTTACGCACAGCTTCGGAGCGAGGTATTAACAAGACAATTTACATCATTCCGATTTACCGCATCAGCGACCATTGGCTGATGCGATATTTTAACAAAAAAGCGTCGCGCTTGAATTACTATTTGGATAGGAAGAAACTTCCGCCGCCTTGCTCTTTGAAAGAGAAGTGGAACGGGCGAAAGTGTTTGGATTATTGCGCTGTGAAGGAGCATTGTCCACAAGCAAAAGCATT
Organism: Selenomonadaceae bacterium; assembly: GCA_017529085.1. Taxonomy (GTDB): domain Bacteria; phylum Bacillota; class Negativicutes; order Selenomonadales; family Selenomonadaceae; genus RGIG9201. The sequence continues at coordinate 1,216 of JAFXOC010000045.1, forward strand.
AAAGGAAGTTTTAAAGGTTGGCGTTTATAGAGAAGCTATAAGCTGAAAACAAGAATCTGGGAGGCGTTATATTATGGCAAAAGTAAATGAAGAAACAAAAAGCATTGCAAGCATTGATTCCAACGGTTATCTGGCGTTAAAAGAATTTGATTTTAACACAGTCGTTTCCGAAGAAATGGACGGCTTAAACACGGTGTTCGAGCGTATAAAATTGCCGTCAGGTGGTACTACGCTAAACTTTATTATGTTTGCTCGCCCAAGTTTAAATATTTATTTAAAATCTCCGAGGTTTTTCCCGTTAAAGAATTAAGCTTTTGTTCTGCAAATTTTATTTGTTCTTCTATTGCTCGAATTTTTATTACTGTTTCATCTTGCGTTTTTTTATCAACAGAATATCGCATAATATGAGCTTTGTTTCCTCTAGGCATTTTTAAGCCGTGAATGTCCTGCATTATATATTCAAAAAATTGCGGTCTCTTTAAATAAGCGCCGTAAAACAATATATTATGCGTTTTTGTATCTTTTAAACGCAAGACCAACACATCGTTTGAACAACCCCCCGTCAAACGTTGCTATCCATAATTTTTGAAGGTATGGACGAATATTAGAAAGTAAAATATCATCAGTTTTAAAAGCCGTAATATTAGAATCCGGCAATTCTGAGGTATATTTTTTGATACCTTCGCATTTTTGAAGCATTGTATCGGTTGTAACGTATTCTTCGGATTTTATTGACGAAGCGGGAATCTTGTCAGTAACCCATTCAA
>JAFXOC010000399.1 GCA_017529085.1 Selenomonadaceae bacterium
CTTTGCCGCGTCAAACTTTGCAAGCACTTTTGCCGCTTGGCTCTCGTCCATTCGCTGCAAAATAGCGACAGTCAAATCGTTGTCTAAATTCTGCATTGCGTCTGCCGCTTCTTGAGGTTTCATCTGTCCGTAAAGCCTCGCTAATTTAGACACACGCTTTTTTTCTGCGGCTTCCCTCTCGGCCGTCTGCTTTGCAAGTTCTTCCTTGGTGAGCACGACTTTCTTCGGTTCCGGCGGTTTTTCCTTTTCTTTTTCTTTTTCCTGTTCTTTATCTTTATCCTTTTCTTCCGTTTCAGGCTTCGTTTCTCCCTGCGGTTCCGTTTTTTCTTCGGTTTTTTCGGGTTTTACAAAATACTGACCTATAATCGGGTATTCGTACAAAGCGTATTTTTCGTTAAATTCTTGAGTGTCTATAAGTCCGTAATAAATTCCGAGAACAAAACTTCCCACTACAAGCGCAAACAAGAGAAATAAAAATATAAAAATCTTCAGGAACGTGCGCTTTTTTTTCTTCTTCGCCATCAAATCACCCGCAGATTACATTACGACAAAAATATAGTAAACAGTAATAATTTTTGTGTCTGACTCCCTCACCCTTCGGGCGGGGGAGTCAAACACAGCACAAGGATTTTTTTATTTAGGGCATCTCTAAAAACTTATTTTCGATGACTCCCCGCCCCTTCGGGGCGGGGAGTCATCAGAGAAATTCAGCGGTTTTTAGAGGTTGCCTTTACTATATTTTCAACGATAAATATCAAGAACGCTGTTTACATAATTCTGAGTTTCTGTATAAGGCGGAACTCCGTTATAGCTTCTCACCGCATTAGGTCCGGCATTGTACGCAGCCAGAGCTTTTTTCACATCCCCGCCGAAAGTATCTAACATCTGTCTTAGATATTTTGCGCCGCCTTCAATGTTTTCCGCAACATTGTTGGGATTAACCCCCAAAGCGGCGGCAGTTTCAGGCATAAGCTGCATAACGCCTATAGCGCCCGCTTCCGAAATCGCGTCGGGATTTAACCCCGATTCCACTTCCGCTACCGCCTTAAGCAATCTTTGGTCGATATTATATTTTTTCGCCGCATCCTCCATAAAACTCTGCAAAGTGCCGCTTGCCGTGTTCTCATGCGCGCTTAAAATTCCTTTAGCCGTATTTTTCAACGTAGTTGCATCGTTTTTCAAACTTGCCTCGACGTTCTTCTTTGCCTCGGCAACGGTATCGCGAATAGCTCCCGGCACAGTTGCCACAGCTTCCGCCGTACCCTTTAATTTGTTCAATTCTTTCCTCAAAGTTCGGTCAAAATCCATCCCCGGAACATTCGGACCAAGCCCCATTCGCTCCTGAATCGCCGAAATACGTTCCTTCACATTTGCAATACTTGACATATCCACGGGATTTATCATGGTTTAACCTCCTAAGCGCGAGCGCGCATTACAAGTTGCGTACCCAACTCGTCCAACATCTTTTGCTCCTCTAAGAGCATTTCTTCCTTATATTCCTGCAACCGCTTTTCTTTCAGTTGCTCAATACTCTTTAAATAACTCATAACCTCCATCAGCTCTTTTAACCGCTTCTGCTTTTCGCCTTTCGACTGCAAAATAATCTGCTGTTGCATTTCTATCTGCTCGCGTTTCCAAGCGAAAAAGCTGTTAAAGGTCATAAGCGCGCCAACGGTAACTTTTTTTCCTTCCTTAGAGATACTCTCGTAATCCCTCTGCCCCTTTTGCATTTCCTCAAGCAAAATTTGCAAATGCGCTTTCTGATCCTCAAGTTTTCTGGAACTCTCGGCAAACTTAACCTCCGCGTCCTCTTTCTTCATTCGCGTAACTTTCAAAAGCGTTTCCAACTGAAATTTAAACTTTTTCATGGTTTTTTCTCGTTTAAAAATTAGTTTCTTTACTTTCTTTCTTTTCTCTCTTTTTTGTAAAAAAGAGAGAAAAGAAAGAAAGTAACAAAGAAAGAAAAGAGAGAAAAAACTTTAACAATTGGTTTTAATACGCCCTTTTAGCTCTTTCATTTCTCTATTTTTTTAAGCTTCAACCCGTTATCCCCAACAACTTTTTCTCTGTCGTATCGTAACTGTCAACTTCAAAAATATCCTGACACAAAAAATCGTTTATCGAGTCTATTTTTTCTATCGCCTCATCGATTTTTTTGCTCGAACCCTTTACATAAGCTCCTATATGAATAAGATCCTCAGCGTCTTTATACACCGCCATCAACGAACGCATTTGCTGCGCAGCCTTCAAATGCTCTTTTGTAACCACTTCGTTCATAACGCGGCTGACGCTCGGAAGTATATCTATAGCGGGAAAATGATTTTGCGCCGCTATCGCCCTGGATAATACTATATGCCCGTCTAAGATGGAGCGCACTGCGTCCGCTATTGGCTCGTTCATATCGTCGCCGTCCACAAGCACCGTATATATTCCCGTGATAGAGCCATGTTCGCTTGTTCCGGCGCGTTCCAAAAGCCTTGGCAACAGAGCGAAAACAGAAGGCGTGTATCCTCTTGTTGCGGGAGGTTCACCGATAGTCAGCCCTACCTCGCGTTGCGCCATGGCAAAACGGGTGACGGAATCCATCATCAAAATAACTTTATGACCCTGATCCCTAAAATATTCGGCTATGGCTGTCGCCGTCATAGCCCCTTTTATACGAACAAGCGCCGGTTGATCGCTTGTTGCGACCACAACAACAGCCCTCTTTAATCCTTCTTCGCCCAAATCTCTTTCAATAAAATCCCGCACCTCGCGACCGCGTTCGCCGATTAAGGCTATAACGCTAATGTCAGCTTCCGTATTTCTGGCAATCATGGAAAGAAGCGTAGATTTTCCCATGCCCGAACCCGCCATAATTCCGATACGCTGCCCGTCGCCCATCGTTATAAGTCCGTCTATGGCGCGAACCCCGACGTAAAGGGATTCGTGTATTCTAGGACGCGTAAGAGGCGGCGGCGGCGGCGCTTGAAGCGGATATTCCTCATCGGACAAAATAGGACCCTTATCGTCCATGGGGTTTCCCAAACCGTCAAGCACACGACCCAAAAGCATATCGCCGACCTTAACCTGCAACATCTTCTGCGCAGACACAACTTCGCAACCGGGTCCTATGCCCTGCATTTCGCCGACGGGCATAAGCATAACATAACCTTCTCTAAATCCCACTACTTCCGCGGGAACGGGAGGCACGCCAACCGTATGAGAATGTATGTAACAAAGTTCTCCAACGCTGACAACGGGACCTTTGGATTCAATAACAAGCCCAATAACCTGCGTCACCTTGCCCGTAAGTTTTATCGAAATGCAGTTTTTAACGGCATCTTGAACCTTTTGAAGTTCGGCTATCATCCCATCACTTCCCGCACGGCGTTTCGTATTAACTCAAGTTGTGTCGAAAGCCTTGCGTCCAAAGCTCCGCTTTCGGTTTCTATCAATGTGTCGCCCGGTTTTAAACTCTCGTCCGCAACTATTTCAAGAGATGCGTTGCCGCCGGTTAAAAGCGAACGAAATTCGTCCCTTGCCATTAAAACTAAATCGTAACTGTCAGGCGGAACATGAACGAATATCTCTTTTTGATCCTTTATACGAAGCAATGCTTCTCTTACGGCGGGAAGTACAACCTGCGGCACATCCAAAAAATGTTGAGGTATAATCTTCTCCGCAACATCAAGCACAATCTCCGCCATATCGTTTTCAGCCTTTTCCATATAATCAAGCGCCGCAGCTTTTGCGTCCGCCAAGGTTTTCATAGCCTTTTGATTAGCGTCGTTGATGACGTTTTGCATTTCGGCTTTCGCTTCTTCTTTGCCTTTTTTCCTTCCCTCAGCCAGACCTTCTTCGTAACCTTTTTTCCTGGACTCTTCTTTTAAAGCTTTTATCTCGGCTTTAGCGTCCTCCATGATTTTGGTTTTTTCTTGCGCCGCTTCCTTTCTGGCTACTTCAAGAGCATTTTGAGCTTCCTCAGTCAGCCTGTCAAGTTCCGCTTCTCTCTTTTCGATTTTAGCTAAAAACTCAGCTTCGCGTTCTTTAGTGAAAACTTCGTCTTCAGCGTCCTCGTCTTTTCCGTAATTATCCGGCTTAAAATCAACGACCGGAACGCCGTCTTTCCACACGGGAACCCTGATGACCTTAGACAAACATCTCGTCCCCTCCCCCGCGGGCTACTACGATTTCGCCTTTTTCCTCAAGCGTACGAATAACGCCCACTATCTTAACCTGCGCTTCTTCAACGTCTCTTATCTTAACGGGACCCATAAACTCAATTTCTTCACGAAGCATATCAGCCGCGCGTTTGGACATATTCTTATAAACCTTATCGGAAACCTCCTGCGGAGTAGCTTTTAACGCAAGAGAAAGATCCTTATTATCCACATCTCGAAGCACCCGCTGTATGGAGCGATCGTCAAGGTTGACGATATCTTCAAAGACGAACATACGACGCTTAATATCTTCGGCAAGTTCGGGATTATCCGCTTCCAAAGCTTCCATAATAGATTTTTCAGTAGTGCGGTCTACACGGTTTAACACTTCAACAACCGCCTCAACGCCGCCGGCTGTCGTAAAGTCCTGATTGACAAGTGTCGAGAGTTTTCTCTCAAGCACTCGTTCAATCTCTCGTATCATATCCGGCGAAGTTCTGTCCATTATAGCGATACGCCTTGCAACGTCCGCTTGGGTGTCGGTAGGCAGCGATCCCAAAACGGTCGCCGCCTGATCCGGCTCCAAATAAGCGATGATAAGCGCGATTGTCTGCGGATGCTCGTTTTGTATGAACGTAAGCAACTGACTTGGATCCGTCTTTCTGAGGAAATCGAAAGGACGCACCTGAAGGCTCGTAGTAAGGCGATTGATAATATCCATCGCCTTTTCCGCGCCCAAAGCTTTTTCCAAAACGTTTTGAGCGTACTCCAGACCGCCTGTCGAAATGTAGTCCTTCGCCATCGCCATCTGGTAAAATTCGCTTATAATCTCGGCTTTTTGCTCCGCGCTTACCTGTTTATGACTCGCTATTTCAAGTGTGATGCGCTCAATCTCGTCGTCATCCATGTGTTTAAAGAGTTTCGCCGAATATTCGGGACCAAGGGCGATAAATAATATCGCCGCTTTTTCCTGATTACTGAGCTCGCCGTCATCATCGTCGTACATACTTCTAGCCATAACTAATCGTCCTCCGCAAGCCAAGTCTTAATAAGCATAGCAACTTCTGCAGGTCTGGCATCGATGAGTTCCATGAGACGCTGTTTCTCGTTGAGCGCCTTCTGCTCTTCTTCGGTAAGCTCTTCTTCCTCCACCTGACCGGCTTCGATAAGAGCCGCTCTCTCTTCCGCCAAACGACGCTCCTCCGCTTCTTTCTCGAGACGAATACGCTCTCTCTCCGCAGCTTCCGCAGCGAGACGCTTCCTTCTCTTGATGTAGAAGTAGAGTCCCACAAGCGCAAGAATAAGGAGTATACCGCCAATGATAGCGTAGAATATACGATCCTGACGTTCTTGTTCCGCTCTCTCAAGCGCGGCGCGTCTGTCGGCAGCTTCGGTGCTAAACGGCAAAGGCTCAACCGAAATCGTATCGCCACGTTCCGTATTAATGCCCGCGGCAGAACTTACGGAACGCAAAATGCTGTCTTGCTGCGCAGGCGTTACATCATCGTTTACCAAGACCGCAACCGTCAATCTGCGAATAGACCCGGGCGCTGCA
>JAFXOC010000046.1 GCA_017529085.1 Selenomonadaceae bacterium
GAGGGGCGAAGCTCCTTTGGCGGGGTCAAGGGGCAGCGCCCCTTGTGGGGTTTGGGGCGAAGCCCCAACAAATACAATGGAGGATTTTCATTGAACGGAACTGTGTTTTTGGCGATAAATCTTGCCGCGTCGCTTGGAACGGCGTTTGCTTATGCCATGTCTTTTGAATGGGTGAAAAAGTATCGGTTTTCTTCTCTTGCGATTGCTGCGGTGAGCGCGGGTTTGGCGAGTGTAGCTCTTATGGCACTGATTTTTCAGAACGATGTGAGTTACGCTTATGTTGTAAGTTATTCGTCGAAGGATTTGCCGACGCTTTATAAGATATCGGCTTTTTGGGCGGGGCAGCAGGGGTCTTTTTTGCTGTGGCTTTTTATTCACGCAGTCGCTTCCGTAATTATTTATAGAGGAAAAAAATTTGATAATTGCGCTATGGCGGTGTTTATGGTCATAGAAGCGGTTTTGTGCGCGTTGGTGCTTGCAAAAAGTCCTTTTGCGCCGCAGGAAATTTCGGTGGAAGACGGAGTCGGATTAAATCCTCTGTTGCAAGATCCGTGGATGGCAGTGCATCCGCCTGTGATTTTTATTGGGTACGCATTGCTCGCCGCGCCGTTTTCGCTTAGCGTTGGCGCTCTTATAAGGAAAAATATCGGCGCGGATTGGGTTGAAGAAGCGAGAAAATGGACGCTTATCGCGTGGAGTTTTTTGGGCGCGGGCATTTTTATCGGCGGATATTGGGCTTATAAGGTGCTTGGTTGGGGCGGTTACTGGGGTTGGGATCCGGTGGAAAATTCTTCCCTCGTGCCTTGGCTTGTCGCTTGCGCCTTGTTGCATTTGTTAAAAATAGCTAGGATAAAGGAGACAGCGCTTCCCGTTACTCATTTGGCGGCGATTTTTACATTTTCGCTTGTGATTTACGGTACGTTTTTGACGAGAAGCGGTTTATTGGGAGATTTTTCGGTACATTCTTTCGGAAAAGACAATATCGGCTCAACTCTCGCTATAGTGAACGCAGCCATACTCTTGGGCGGATTGTTCCTGCTGACGATTAGATCCGCAAAGTTTCCCAAAGGCGAAATATATACATCGTATAACAATCGAATATTTTTAATGCTTCTTGGCGCATTGCTAGTAGCTTTTACCGCGGCTCTGGTTTTTATGGGTATGTCAATGCCTCTGATAACGGGGTTAATGGGACATCCCGCCGCTGTAGATACGAATTTTTATGTAAAAGTAACCATGCCCTTGGCGATGATTTTTGTGGTTGCGATGATTTTAGCGGCGCGTCGTCAGTATGACGGACAAAAATTGCCTTTTACCGTTCATCCTGTTATAATTGGGGCGCTTGGCGCAGTTATGGCGATTGCCGTTGGTATTCGCGAATTTCCGCCGATAATTTTGGCGGGGGTCGCTATGATGATGGGCGCAGCGTCGATTTATGCGCATAAAAAGAAAGTATTGAGTTTAGGCGGCGCGATAGCCCACGTTGGAATTGCTTTCGGATTGTTCGCCATAATATTGTCGGGTAGCGGGTCTAAGAGCGAATCCATCGAATTTGCCGCAGGGGAGACAAAGGAAGTTCTAGGAAAAACCGTAACTTACGAAGGGCAGGAATTTTTAGAAGATAATTCGGCAAAGTTTTATAAATATAAAGTCGACGGCAAAGAAGCGAAAGCTCTTACCAAGCTTCGAAGCAACGGGACTGACGCTGCAAGGGAACCCGCAATCTCGAAAGGTTTTGGCGGAGACGTATATATAGCCCCAAATCCACCCGAGAATATAGGAGTAGGGGAGATGACTTTAAAGCGTTGGGAAATAGCGCTTGACGGCGAATTTGCCTATATTTTTGAAGAAGTCACGATAACCGAAACGGATGAAAATCATCTGACGGCGGTTGCGCGAATTTCTGTTACCGACGGTAAAAGCGACGACGTTGCGACTCCTTCCATAACCGTATCCAAAACGAGCGGAATATCAAATCCCGTAGAGATTTTAGGCGGTAAAAAGCGTATTCGTTTAACGGGGGTCAGTGAAAATCAGAAGAAAATTCGCATAGAGATAATGCCTTCGGTGGATGAGGTGGCAAAAGCGCCCGTTACCGCTTCAATCAGTACCAAGCCATATATATGGTTGTTATGGCTTGGTGCAATCATGGTTGTAATCGGAACAATGACGGCGGCGTTTAGGAAAAGATAAAACAAAAATCCCTTTATGAACGATTGCTTCATAAAGGGATTTTTTGATATTCTTAATATTTCTCTGACAGCTTCGCTCTTATTGAGCGGGTAACTTTCAAAAATAAGCTTTACTTCTTCTGATATCTTGTTGTTTCGACTTCCACATAGTCGATAGGACCCGAGATAGGTACGGACGGTTTTCTGATGGTTGCGGTCACAGCGTCGAAATGCGGGAATTTTTGCAGAAGTTGGTCGCCGATATGCGCCGATAAAGATACCAAAAGCGTAAAGCGTTTGTGTTTTACCGCATTGCCCACTATATCGTAAACAGTCGCAGTATCCACTCCGTCTTTTACATCGTCGGAAGCGATGGATTTTTCGTCGTTCATCTCAATCTCAACGTCGATGAAAAACTTTTGCCCCTGCTCCCTCTCGTACTCGTAAATACCATGAAAACCATAGAACATCATGTTATGAATACGAATCTTTGCCATAACAGTCACTCCTTATAAATATAAAAAAATTAATGACAAAAGTAGGTATAGTAAACGAAATAAAGTTTTGTGATTTACTTCCCCGCCCGAAGGGCGGGGAAGTAAATTCAAGTAAAAATATTTTTTGCGTTCACTATAAAAACAACTTCTAAAAACCATTTAATTTCTCTGATGACTCTCCGCCCATTTTGGTGGGGGTGGATTCATCAAAAATGAGTTTTAAGAGATGCCCCAAAGAAAAATTTTTTTGAAATCACTTATATTATTAAAATTCTTTGTAATTGTAAAAATCCCTGCAAAAAAGTTTAAAGGATTAAAAATTATTTTGGTCGGAAAAGTTGAGAACTAAGCGAGAAAAGCCTTCTTCGGTGAGGTATCTTGGGTCGAAATACTCGCTTTTTAAAGCGTCTCTTATTATTTTAGCCATTTCTGTTACCTTTTCTGCGTCCGCATCAAAAAAACTAAGTTGCTCGTAAAAATCCGTTTCTCTTCCAAGATTTATATTTATAAAATCGTATATAACGGCTAGCAATGTAGTTCTGCTCTCGTTTATCGTCCTTGAGTACTTGGATTTTATTATGAAATCGTGATAAAATTTTTCCAGTTGTCTTATTGAATAAGCGCCTAAATGCAGGTGTTTAGCGATTTTCACAAGCCTTTTCAGAGGTTCTTCATAATCCTCTAAGACATCTTCGTTAGTTTTTATAATTTCAATATCTTCAGCTTTTGGAATCACGTTTAACCTTGAAGAATTCACTATAGCGTCCAAAAGTTTCCTTGTCGCTAGGGCGTGACGAGAAAAGAAATCGGTAAAATTCGCCTTAGGCTCGCTGTAGCGGTACAATTTATACGCAGATAAAATTTCTTCCGCAATACGTTTTTGAAGGCGTTCGTTTGCAGAAAACCAACCAAGATAAGTGGGTTCGGGAACGCTTCCATATTCGATATGCCCATAAAAAATCATGTTTTTATACTCAGGAAAATCCGCGGAAGAAAAAGGCAATATAAATTCGCGTTCTCTGAACATATCCCTGCATATAAACGTATCGTTTTCCACATATTTTACGTAAAAACAGGTAAATCTAGAATTTAACATATCCTCGGTTATGGAACAAAGTTCTTTGTCCGCTTTGCTTTTTTCTTTTCGATAAAAGTGCCCAAGCGGCGTTTCATCCGTCTGTATCAAGTGATAATCAAAGATAAAATAATCTCTGAAATTCTTTCCTTTATTTGTCGGCAAATTGTCGCCGTAATACATTTCACAGGCTCGTTTTATATCGTCTTTAAAGACGATATTTTTTCTAAAATATGTTAGAACTAAATCAAGCCAATTATTTTTTAATCTATCCCTTTTCTCAATCTCCATGTCAGAGACTGCGCCTCTTCTATATAGACTCTTATAACTTTTTTTGTCCTCCCGTTTCATAAGAGAAAATTTACCTTCGTCATAGAAGAACATTTTAAGAAATTCTATTTCGTCAATTTTGCCGTCAAAACCTTCTTCTTCTCGTTCTAGGTATAAATCTTCCAAAAAAGCAATATACTTTTTTACCAATTGCTCATTTAAATTTTTATGTTCAAGTTCCGCCAATTCGTAAAAAATTTCCAGATAATCTTCCGGCAATAGCTCATAAATTGTGTCAGCATCCATATCCATAGCGGACAATAAAAGTTTCTCGAAAAGGTTAAATCTAAGGAGTAAATCTTCCTCCTTGTCCCCTTTCCACGCGCAGTTTCTGATATGCTTTTCTATTGCCTTTTCATCAAAAAAAGCTTTTGCATCCGAGTTTTCCGCATAAAATTCAACTATTTTGTCGTAAACGTTTGCCATAAGTCACTTTCCCTAAAAAAAACAAATTACCGTCAATGAATTATACATTATATCCAGATATTTTTCTACCATAAAAACTTTTTCATCCTTTTTTGAGCAAAAAATGGTTACTATTCACGGATAACACAAAAAAATTGTGCTCTTCATGGCTCTCCTTCCACCGCTTCGCGGTCCCCCTCCCTCTAAGAGGTAGGCACTCTGATTATAACTTTTGAAGCCAAAATTTTATATTTCCTCTAACCAAGCCCCCCTCCTAGTGGGGGGTAGGGGGGAGAGTTCCGTGAATAGTAACAAAAAGCCTTGATCTTCATGAATGAAAATCAAGGCGAATTTTTTTTTAAATTTTGCTCTTAGCTACGGAGTCAAACACATCCGTGATGGATTTTTCGGGTTCCTTATCCATAAGACTTACGATATAGATAGTAATAAGTGACAAAATGAAACCGGGTACGATCTCATAAAGACCAAAGAAGGCGAATTGTTTCCATACAAGAACTGTTACGCCGCCCACGATGATACCGAGAGCGACTCCCATTTTTGTGGTGCGACGCCAAAATAGGCTCATTAAAATAGCGGGACCGAACGCTGCGCCAAATCCTGCCCAAGCGTAAGCAACCATGTCTAATATAAAGTTATCGGGGCTAAGTCCCAAGAATACCGATATGGAAGCGATTATGAGAACGGAAGCGCGGCTTAACCACACCAATTCTTTTTCCTCGGCGTCTTTACGGATAACCGTGCGGTAAATATCTTGCGCAAAAGCCGAAGCCGCAACCAAAAGCTGAGAAGATGCGGTGCTCATTATAGCCGCCAATACCGCTGAAAGAATAATTCCTGCGATAACAGGCGGGAAAATAGAGTTCGCCATAACGAGGAAAACTGTTTCCGTTTCGGTGCCGGATAAAGGAGTAGAAAGATAAACGCGACCTACCATACCTACGGCAACCGCCGCCGCCAAAGAGAGTATGACCCATGTCATGGCGATTCTTGTAGCTTGTTTTATCTCGCTTGAGGAAGTTATCGCCATAAATCTGACCAAAATATGAGGTTGTCCGAAATATCCCAAGCCCCACGCAAGGAGCGAAATGAGTTCGATAAATCCCATTGTGGCTCCGTCGGGTTTGGTTAACGGTTCAAACATCGAAGCTCCGACTTTCTCAAGCTCGGCGACAGTATCCGTCACGCCGCCAAGCATAAGAGCGCCGCAAATAGGGACTATCAAGATTGCGAAGAACATCATCACGCCTTGAATGAAGTCTGTGCGCGATACGGCGAGAAAACCGCCGACCAATGTGTAAAACACAACCGAAGCCGCGCCGATAAAGATAGCGTATTCGTAAGGAATGTTAAAAACCGATTCAAAGAGACGACCCGCAGATACAAAACCGCTTGATGCGTAGAGAATGAAGAAGATTAAAATAAAAATTGCCGGTACGATACGCAAAAGTCCCGTGGTATCTTCATAGCGATTTTGTAAAAATTCGGGAAGCGTCAAGGAATTTTTTGCAAGCTCCGTGTACTTCCTAAGCCTAGAAGCGATAAATTGCCAGTTGGCCCAAGTGCCGATGGCAAGACCTACGGCAATCCAGCCCGCGTTTAGTCCCGCAATATAGGCAAAACCGGGAAGTCCCATAAGCA
>JAFXOC010000400.1 GCA_017529085.1 Selenomonadaceae bacterium
ACGGTGACGGGTATCGGAGACTTTGCTTTCAATCGCTGCAGCGGCCTTACCTCCATAACCATTCCCAACTCGGTAACGACAATAGGCGAAAGCGCTTTTGCTGCTACTGGTTCGCATGGAGAAGATTTACAGCCTTTTAGTGAAGGAACTTGAAATTTTAACCATCGAACAAAATATCGGCAGCAAGCTTCAACAACAAGTCGAAAAAGTGCAAAAAGATTTTTATCTCAGAGAACAGATAAAAGTTATAAAAAAAGAACTTGGCGACGATGAGGATAAAGAAGAGGAAATTTCCGAGTACCGAAAGAAAATAGCCGAAGGAAATTATCCGGAAGAAGTTAAGAAGGCTCTTGACAAAGAATTGCGTCATTTGGACTTAATGCCAAGTATGTCAAGCGAATCGGCGATGGTTAAAATGTATGTGGATTGGCTTATAGAACTCCCATGGAACATTGCGACGGAAGACGAGGCAGACATTAAGGTTGCGGAGGGGATTTTGGAAAAAGACCATTATGGTTTAGAGAAGGTCAAAACCAGAATCTTGGAATTTTTGGCGGTGCATAGGCTCACAAAAGATAAACAAGCTCCGACCATACTCTGTTTGGTGGGTCCGCCCGGAGTCGGTAAAACATCTCTTGCAAGCTCTGTCGCAAAGGCTATCGGACGAAAATTCGTCAGAGTTTCCTTAGGCGGCGTAAGGGATGAGGCTGAAATAAGAGGACACAGGCGCACCTACATCGGCGCGCTGCCGGGACGAATTATCGACGGAATAAAACGCGCCGGTTCCAATAACCCCGTCTTTTTATTGGACGAAGTGGACAAGCTTTCATCTTCTTATCAAGGAGACCCGTCGGCGGCGCTTTTGGAAGTGCTTGACCCCGCGCAAAACGTATCGTTTAGGGATCATTACATAGATCTTTCTTTCGATTTATCCAAAGTGCTATGGATTGTCACCGCGAATAATTTGGGCAATATCCCGAGACCTCTTCGGGATCGTATGGAGATTATCACCCTTTCAAGTTACACCGAGGTGGAAAAGCTTGAAATAGCGAAACGCTATCTTTTCCCGAGACAGAGAGAAAAGAACGGTTTAAAAATGAGATCCATCAGGCTTGGCGCGGGGGTTATCGAGGAAATCATCGCCAAATATACAAAAGAAGCCGGCGTAAGAGAACTTGAACGGGAACTCGGCGCGCTTTGCAGAAAAGCCGCCAGAAGCATTGTTGAGGGAAAAGAAACTCCGGTCGTCATCAGCAAAAAAAATCTCATAGATTATTTAGAAAAACCGAAATTCGTAAAAAAGAGAGCGGAGAAAGAACCGCAAGTAGGCGTTGCCACCGGAATGGCTTGGACAGAAGTGGGAGGGGATATTCTGCCCACGGAAGCTTCCGTCTTAACGGGTAAAGGCGAGCTTATCCTAACGGGGCAATTAGGCGACGTTATGCAAGAATCGGCCAGAGCCGGATTATCCTACATTCGAAGCCGTTCTAAAACCTTAAAACTTGCTGACGATTTCTACAAAAAACACGACTTACACATTCATCTACCCGAAGGCGCCATTCCCAAAGACGGACCTTCTGCCGGCATAACCATGGCGACAGCTTTGGTTTCCGCTCTTACCAAAAGAAAAGTTCGCAGCGATCTCGCCATGACAGGCGAGATCACCCTTCGCGGCAATGTGCTTCCCATAGGCGGCTTAAAAGAAAAAGTCATCGCCGCATATCGCGAAGGCATGAAAACTATAGTCCTCCCCAAAGAAAACGAACGCGACATCGAAGACATCCCTAAAGTCGTTCGAGACAAACTCGAATTCGTCCCCGTCGAACACATGGACGAAGTTTTAAATGTCGCCCTACTGTGATGCAGATAAAAGTAACAAAAGAAAAAGAGAAAAAAACTTTAGTAACCGGTTGAGTGAAAACATGAATGTTGTGTCTAAACTATAAATTTACGTTTGTTAAAGTTTTTTCTTTTTCTCTTTCTTTGTTTCTTTCTTTCTCTTTTAGCTTCGCTTCGCTACGCATACAAGATTC
>JAFXOC010000401.1 GCA_017529085.1 Selenomonadaceae bacterium
ATCTCTAAAAATAAATTTTTAGAGATGTCTTTTCGTTTATCATAACAACTTTTCAGCATAAATACATAAAAGGTATCTAAATACAAAATATAAGAAACTTGCGAAATTGTTAAAGCTTATGTATAATAGAGACAAATTGAATTTGACAGGTGGTGCGCAAATGTTCGAGTTGTTCCGTGTGGGTGTTGATATAGGGTCTACAACGATTAAACTTGTAGTTTTGGATTTGAAAAACGAGATTGTTTATCAAAAATACGCTCGCCATTTTTCTATGATAGATAATGCTTTGGCGGAAAATTTGACGGAGCTTGAAAAAATTCTTGAGGATAAGAAATTTTATTTCGCTCTTACCGGTTCCGCCGGAATGGGTATCGGCGAACGCTTGCATTTGCCGTTTGTGCAGGAGGTTGTCTCTTCCGCAGCCGCTGTTAAGGAATTTATCCCAAGTACCGATACGGTGGTGGAATTAGGCGGAGAGGATGCAAAGATAATTTATTTCGGCGCCGCCCCCGAAGAACGTATGAACGGAGTCTGCGCAGGGGGCACGGGGTCGTTTATCGATCACATGGCGGCGCTTCTCTCTACAGATGCGGCGGGGCTTAACGAACTTGCAAAAAAAGGGACTGAAATTTACACTATCGCTTCTCGTTGCGGAGTATTCGCTAAGACGGATATTCAGGCTCTGATGAACGACGGGGTTTCCAAAGAAAACATCGCGCTTTCTATTTTTCAGGCGGTTGTAAATCAGACTATAGGAAACCTCGCGCAAGGTCGCCCAATAGGCGGAAAAGTTGCGTTTTTGGGCGGACCTCTGCACTTTTTGTCGGAGCTTAAAAAGCGTTTTATAGCGACTCTTTCGCTTGACGAGGAGCATATTGTAAATATAGACAACGGCGAATACTTTGTCGCTATCGGTGCAGCTTTAAGCGCAAGTGAAAAAGCTGTGACAGTGAAAGAATTGACTAAGATTTTTGACGAGAAAAAGAAGAATAAAGAGGAAAGAAGCGCCGCTCTTCCGCCTCTTTTTAACAACGAAGCGGAATATAAAGAATTTGTGGCGCGTCATGAAAAGCATAAAGTTAAACGCGGTGATTTAGCGAAATATGCGGGAAAAATTTACATCGGCATAGACGCGGGGTCTACCACTACTAAGATAGTCGCTATAGGTGAGGATAAGGAAATTCTTTACACCGATTACGGCAGCAATCAGGGTTCGCCTTTAAAAACCGTTTCGAATTTTTTGCAAAAATTATATGCCGTTCTTCCTAAAAACGTTTCTATTGGCGGGTTTTATACCACAGGCTATGGCGAAGCCATCGTAAAAGCTGCGCTTCACGCCGATGGCAGCGAGGTTGAGACTTTCGCCCATCTCCGCGCCGCCGAGGAATTTTGCCCTGAAGTCACATTCGTCATGGATATTGGCGGACAGGATATGAAGTGCTTTTTCGTTAAAGACGGTTCCATAGGGAACATTACCTTAAACGAAGCTTGTTCGGCGGGTTGCGGCTCTTTTATCGAAAACTTTGCGGATTCACTCCACATGACGGCGGCGGAATTTTCCGCGCTTGCAAAAGATGCGAAAGCTCCCGTTGACCTTGGTACTCGCTGCACGGTCTTTATGAATTCAAAAGTGAAACAAGCGCAAAAGGACGGCAGCGAGGTAGGGGATATTTCAGCGGGTATTGCGGTATCCGTCATAAAGAACACGCTGTTTAAGGTTATGCAGTTAAAAGACGTTTCCACTTTAGGCGATCATATAGTGGTGCAAGGCGGAACTTTCTACAATAACGCGGTTTTAAGAGCTATAGAGAAACTTCTGGGTAAAGAAGTTATAAGACCCGATATAGCGGGACTTATGGGGGCTTATGGAGCGGCTATTCTCGCCTTTGAAAGCGGGATTAAAAAATCTTCGGTTTTATCCGCCGACGAACTTCGCGATTTTTCCGTTAAAACCAATTCCTACCATTGCAAAGGTTGCGGCAACGGTTGTCTTATCACCATGCAAACTTTTCCGGGCGGAGGACGATATTATACGGGAAATCGTTGCGAAAGAGGAATCGGCGGAGAAAAACGCCAAATGGACGCGGATAACGCCTACGCTTTTAAATATAGGCGGGTGTTTGATTATGAACCTTTAAAAGACGCGCCCAGAGGCGAAATGGGATTGCTTCGCGTTTTAAATATGTACGAGGATTATCCCTTCTGGTTCACATTTTTCACGAAACTTGGTTTTTCCGTGGTGCTCTCCGATAAATCTTCGGCTGAACTCTATTATGACGGAATGGCGACCATTCCCTCCGATTCGCTTTGTTACCCCGCCAAACTCGCTCATGGTCACGTTATAAATTTGATAAAACGCGGGGTGAAGCGTATTTTCTATCCGTGCGAGCCGTATAATATGGAAAAGGGCGACTTGTCGGACAACAACTTCAACTGCCCCATTGTAGCTTCGTATGCGGAAAATATTCGCGGCAACATGGATATTTTGAAGGAAGAAAATATTGAGTTTATTCAGCCATTCCTGCCGATTAACGATAAGAAAAGACTGATTAAGCGGCTTGCGGAAGAGTTTAAGGATATACCCAAAAAAGAAATTGTGGCGGCGGTAAAAGCCGCTTACGACGAAATTGACAATTATAGGAAAGACGTAAAGCAATACGGCGAAGATCTGTTAAAACGCACGGAGGACAGCGGTAAAAACGGAGTTTTGCTTGTGGGCAGACCTTATCACATCGACCCTGAAATAAATCATGGGCTTGACGAGATGATTTCTTCTTACGGCATACCGATTTTATCGGAAGACGCCGTTTATCATCTTCCCGTAAAAAATCCACATTTAAGCATAGTCAATCAATGGAGCTATCACGCGAGATTGTACCATGCGGCGGAATTTGCGGCGGAACATCCCAATTTGACACTTATACAGTTAAGTTCCTTCGGATGCGGGCTTGACGCTATTACGACCGGACAGGTGAAGGACATAATCGAAAGCCACGGCGGGATTTACACCATGATAAAACTCGACGAGGTGTCTAATTTGGGAGCGGCGAAAATTCGTCTGCGCTCTTTAATGGCCGCGCTTTCCCGCCGAGAAACTCCCGTATTTAAACCGATTCCTACAGTGGATAGGGCGCATTTTACCGAGGATTGCAAAAAAACTCATACCATACTTGCCCCGCAAATGGCGCCTATTCATTTCGATCTTATACAGACAGCTCTTCAAAAGTACGATTATAATTTAGTGGTGCCGCCTATGCCGGATAAAGCGGCGATAGATTTAGGGCTTCGCTATGTGAACAACGATATGTGTTATCCCGCCATTGTGGTTATAGGGCAACTTTTATCGGCGTTGGAGTCGGGAAAATACGACAAAAACAACACGTCGATAATGCTCTTTCAGACTTGCGGGGCGTGTCGCGCCACAAATTATTTGGGAGTCTTGAGAGAAGCGTTAAGACACGCGGGATACGAAAACGTGCCTGTATTCGCTTGTCACGGAATCCCCGAGGAAACGGACGCTTTTAATCTTGACCGCAAGATTTTGGTTGACGTAATAAAAGCGGGAGTTTACGGCGATTTGCTGATGAACGTAAGAAATCGCATGGAGCCTTACGAGGTAACGAAAGGCGAAACTAAAAATCTGTTTGACAAGTGGATGAGGCTTGCAAAAGAAGAAATTACACACGGCGGCTTCTTTAAGTACAGAAAAAATCTGCGAGAAATTGTAAAGGAATTTGACGCTATTCCCATTACCGACGAGATAAAACCTAAGGTCGGCATTGTGGGAGAAATTTTGGTGAAATATCATCCCGTTGCCAACAACCATATTGAACGCGCTCTTATGGAAGAGGGGGCGGAAGTGGTTATGCCGGATTTCTTGGATTTCTTTATGTATGCCGCTTATGATGCTGTAGTCAATCACAAGCTTTTGTCGGGAAGTTTCAAAGATAAATTTTTCGCGCGTATTTTTATAGGCATGATGGAATTTTTGCGCCGTCCTATGGCGATGGCGCTTAAAAGCAGCAAGCATTTCCGCGCGCCTCATTCCATCGATTCCATTGCAAAATTGGCCTCTCGTCATGTGAGCCTTGGGAATATGGCGGGCGAAGGCTGGTTCTTAACGGGGGAAATGGTAAAGCTTATAGAAGAAGGGGTAAAGAATGTAGTGTGTCTGCAACCTTTCGGCTGCTTACCTAACCATATAACGGGCAAAGGCGTTATGCACTCGTTGAGGGAATATTACGATGGCGCAAATCTTGTGGCTATTGACTGCGATGCGGGAGCAAGCGAGGTTAATCAGCTCAATAGATTAAAACTCATGCTATCCGTTGCGAAAGAAAGAATAAAGGAAAAGCCACAGGATGAAGTTGTAAGAAACGTAAGCTGAAATGAAAAGGAGAGAGTTCTTTTGAGAGCTCTCTTTTTTTATTTGGTAAATTCGTCTCTTGATTTACAGATTAACACTATAGTATAATGAAAAAAAGAGAGGCGATTTATTATGGTGTCTACGAGAGGAAGATACGCGCTTCGCGTTATGATTGACCTTGCC
>JAFXOC010000402.1 GCA_017529085.1 Selenomonadaceae bacterium
GGCGAAAGTCCCTGCCGGGGTCAAGGGGCAGCGCCCATTGCAGGGTTTGGGACGGAGCCCCAATTAAAATCAACGACTCAGTAAATATTTAACGCATTGTTTGGCGGTGCGTCCGGAAAGTCCCGAGTGGCTCATTGAGAATTTGTTTGCCTCGGCGAAAAGTTCTTCGTCGGCGAGGTTTAAACCTTCTCTTTGGGCTATTTTTTTTGTTATGTTGAAAAATTCCTGTTGGCTTGGACGGAAGAACCCGATTTTGAGACCGAAGCGCTCAGAGAGGGAGAGTTTTTCGGTTACGGTGTCGTTTTGGTGCATATCCGCCGCAAAAGCGTCCGGGCGATCTTCCCATGTTTCGCGGATAAGGTGACGGCGGTTGCTGGTGGCATAGATAAGGACGTTTTCGGGGCAGAGTTCCAGACCGCCTTCAATTATGGCTTTAAGGTATTTGTACTCAATTTCAAATTCCTCGAAGGACAAATCGTCTAAATAAATAATGAAACGATAGTTTCTGTTTTTAATTTGTGAAACGACTTTAGAGAGATGTTTAAACTCATGCTTGTAAATCTCAATCATACGAAGCCCGGCGCTTTCATATTTTGTGAGCAAGCCTTTTATCATGGTGCTTTTGCCCGTTCCCGCGTCGCCGTAAAGTAGGACGTTGTTGGCGGGCTTTCTGTTTAGGAACGCCACGGTGTTTTCTTCAAGTCGCCGTTTTTGCGAGTCGTATAGCGCGATCTCGTCAAGGGTTACGAGACCGGGATGGGTGATGGCGGTAACTTTGCCGTTGTCGTCAAGTCGAAAAGCGCGGTTAAGCCCAAGCTCGCCGACGCCGTAGGTTTTGTAGAAATCGGTAAGGACAGCGTACAGCTCTTCGGGGTTCTTTGCGCCGTTCATGTTTTCCATAAGTGTCAAGACCTTTTTGCTGACGCTAAGGTTTACGATTGATTCGGACTTTTGCACCGCCTTGTAATCGGTAAGCACGGCGAACACGTCCTGCGGCAAGGCGGCGTCAAGTTTTGAAAAATCATAGTTGTAGATATTGTATATGTAGGAGAGATCGCGCATAACAAGTTTGTTGACGCTGCCGTTTAACGTGCCTTGACGTTCGGAGGCAAGAGTAAACGGGGTTTCGGTTGTCGCTGCCAAATAAGCTATATAGCATTTCCATAAATTTTTATTGAAACCGTAAACCGTAGCTATATCTAAAAGTTCATGGACAGCGGGATAAACGTATTTCGATAAATTTTTGCCGTCATTCTTCTTTATTTCTTTAACGGAACGCGCTATGCCTTTCAGTATAGCGTCTTCTTTGAAACTTTGGTAAATAATAAGATTGTTTAAAAGTGTTTTCATAATCGATTATCCTTTAGTTTTGTTACGGTTATCACAATTCACCGATAGATTTTAAATACTCAACATACAAATCGGTAATATTGTCCCAGTCATCATCTGCCAATTTGCCTAATCTTTTACGAAAATCGTATATCGGAATTTCAAGCGCTTTTGAGATTCGAGCAGTCGATAAATTATCAAGCGGTATTTCTTCCCAATCAAATATCTCTATATCAAATTCGTCTCGCGGTTCTGTGGAAGTAATTGGAATAGATAACACCTCCGTAATGTCATTGTTCACTGCCATAGCAATTACGGGACGATATTTTCCTTCATTTGGTTTGTCTTCATATTTAACCCACGCCGACCAGACTTCTTGCGGATTTATTTTTCGATACATTTTTTTCATATAAATCTACCTTTTCAAAGTAATCGTCCCAAACCGTTTCTTGCATCCATGGATCGTTACTCGGAAGCATAGTATGCCCGTCGACGCTTCGTTGCGTATTTTTTTTTGCAATCTTCCAAACTGCGTCTGAATGTAATTTTAAAAAAGTTTCGAAATTTTTCATGGCGCATCTCCTATAAAACGCTTACGTTATGCCTGTATTATAATCTGCGGAATTTTATTCGTCAATCGTTATTTTTTCTAAATTATACTCGCGAAAGAAAAACTATTCCTGTTTATCAGTTTCGTCCGCGGTATATGCAGAGCAAGTAAGAGCTTTTCCTTCGGAAAATTCTAACTTGCTCTAGTATAAAACGCCTCAAACTTCGGCAAGGTTAGCTCCCTGCGTGGTTTGAGGCGAAGCCCTCAATTACTTCAACATAAGCTTAGCCTTTAAAATTCTCTTTACCGATTGATTGATTCTATCTTCTTTAATTCTGCCTTTTTCAACCGCGTCTAAAATGGCGAGGTACATATTTGTGCCGATTTGGTATTCGTGACAGCTTAAAATCATATCGCAACCGGCTTCAATTGCGCGAATTGCCCTTTCCTTTTCGTCGTACATGGAGATTGCGCCCATGTTTAGGTCGTCTGTCACGGCAACGCCATCGTAGGCTAATTCTTTTCTAAGAAGTCCCGTGACGATTTTGTTTGAGATACAGGCGGGCAGGGTGTCGATGTCGGAATATGTGCCGTGACCTATCATTATAAAATATGGGTAATTAAAATTCGCGGCGTTTTTGTAGGGTAATAGGTCGTTAGCAAGGAGTTCGGCGCGGGTTTTTGTAACGACGGCGGTGCCCTTATGTGTGTCAACCGTTGCGCCGCCTAAGCCCGGAAAGTGCTTGAGCGTAGGGATAAGCCCTGCGTCGGCAATGCCGCGGCAGGCTTCCGAAGTAAATTTGGAGACTTTATCACCCACATTTCCGTAACTTCTTCCCCTGTCTAATGCAAGATCCGCTACCGGCGCAAAATTTACGTTAAAGCCTATACGCTTCATCTCTGTAGCCGTTTCTTTCATCGCGGCGTAAGCTTTAGATGGGTCGCCCGCGCTTCCTAAAGAAGCGGCTTCGGGCGGCGCTGTAAGAGCATTTCTCATCCTTGCAACCGCGCCCCCTTCTTCGTCTAACGCAAAGAGCATCGGCGCCTTCTTATCTCCCGCTTTTTTTAAATTATCTATAAGCTGTTTCACCTGCTCGGCGTTCTTCATATTCCTGTCAAACAGCACAATCCCGCCGATATGATACTGGTGCAGCATAAACCTGCTGTCGTCCGTTACGTCTTCTCCGTGAACGCCTATCATCACCATCTGGCCGACTTTTTCCGCCAACGTCATGGAAGCCATAATCTCTTCCGCTTTATCGTCAACGGTCTTAGCCTTTTCGGCAACATTCTCTTTCGCCGGATTAACCGCTTTATCTGCTTTCTCCGCGCCGCAACCCGTTACTGAAAATAAACAGAATAAACACATTGTTACAATAATACTTAAATGCTTCATAC
>JAFXOC010000403.1 GCA_017529085.1 Selenomonadaceae bacterium
GCATCCGCTAAAATTTTCACTTCCGCCCAAATTTGCGCCACAATTTCAGCCGTCATTTGCCAAGGCTTATATTTGCTCTCGCCCGTCACCTTTATGTTCCAATAGCGGCGATTTCCCGTAATGTCTCGAAGATAGCCGTTTTCACTATTCGTTGTGCCGAAAAACACGCATTGACGAGGGTGAGACGTTACTCGCCGTCCAAAACTCGCTCTGTATTTGTCGTCAACCCTCGATACAAACGCTTTTACTTTGTCAAGGTCTGCTTTTTTCATTCCCGCCAACTCGCCGATTTCGATTATCCAATAACCTTGCAATTTTTCGGCGGCGGTCTTGTCGTTCATATCGGAAAGCGTCAAACTGTCCGAAAACCACTCCATACCGAGATTTGAGATAAAAGTGGACTTGCCTATACCCTGCGCTCCATTAAGCACGGGCATATAATCAAATTTTATCCCCGGCTCATAAACTCTTTTGTAAGCGGCGCAGAGTGTTTTTCTCGCTACGGCTCTGGTGTATGCGTTGTCAGTCGCTCCAAGATAGTCGATAAAAAGCGTATCTGCTCTTTCTATGCCGTCCCAATCGGTCAAAGCGGCAAAATACTCTCGTATGGGGTGATAACTTCTGTCATCTACGGTCTTTGTGATAGCGACATCATAATTTCTCGAGGAAAAAGAGCCATAATGGTCGTCAACATAGCAGACAAGTTGAGCGTCATCAGCGTCTCGCCAAAAGCGACTGGGGTGCGACCACGGAACTTCGCCTTTTATCTCCATATTATCTGCGAGTTGGTTAAACACGATATTTTTCATATACGGGTCGTTTTGCATTATGAGTTTAATGTTATATAGCGAATTTTCAACTTCACCCGACTTTTTATTCCGTACAAGTTTTTCCGTCCAATCGGGAAATTCGCCAACGGCTCTCTCCGTTCGCTCTTTCAGTGAAAGTTCTTTTACTTTTTCATCATTTATCGCAAATTCCAATGTTTTCTTAAAATCACCATCGAAAAAGTGTACGCTTACAAGGTCAAAAGCGTTCAAAAGTCTGCCATAAGCGGGATCGGAAGCGTGATGGCTGTACGCGAACTTGTCGTCGTAAATTATGAGTCCCGGCAAACTGTCAGACCCTACATATCCGTAACGATTTTCATCAACCGTTGGCTCGTATATGTCGGATAAGTATTTCTCTATAACTTCTTGAATGGAATAGGCTCTGCAAAATACGCCGACAATATTGTCTTTTGTGAGTGGGTCTGCTTGTTTCTTACGCTCCCTGTTTATAATATTTGTTTCAGTCGGAGAAACGGGCAATTTGCTAAAATCCTGCCAATCGGGATGCGCCGCCAAAAATGTATCGGGGTCTAACCAAGGTTTATCGTATTTTCTACAAATATACTCGCCGTCATAAGAGCAGGTAGGCCAGTACATTAGCTGATTTACCTCGAAAGAGCAAGGGTCAACCATATCCATACCTATTTCCGCCGCAAGGAAACGAGCGATAGCGTTGTATTCATCGGGAGTAACGTCTCTTGTGAGCGGAATTAAAATTCTCGCTCTGGGAGACTCTTTAGTATGACTATGTGTCGTATAAAGAATAGCGAAATAATCGGGATTGAAATTTTCTATAAATCCAACTTTCAATTTATCCTCGTCGAGAGTAATCATAGAGCGGCTTACGACTTCGTTCTTTTTGCGGCTGGCGCCTTTCAGCGTACCAGCCACGAAACCGCCCTTGTCTTTTACAGCGTCTTTCTCGCTCTTTTTCATTTGGCGATATTCAGCGCTTGTTTCCGCTGTTCTCACGGGCGTTTTGAGCCTTTCGTAAAGTGCGTCTATGGTCATTGAAGTTTTGCGCCACACTTTAGCCGTGCGGCTGTTGCCAAGAGAAAATGTCAATTCTCGCATAATCTCACCCCTCATAATTAAAAGTTTTGACGGTCATATTTTTACGCTCGACTTTTAGGGCTTCAAAAGCCTCAAGAATGATATCGGGATTTTCGATGATTTCATCAATGGCGTAAAGTTTATATTTTCTTATAGACGGCAATACTTCCGAGGTTACCCATTTTTTAAATCTCTTTGCCGATGGAAGTTTACTGCCTA
>JAFXOC010000404.1 GCA_017529085.1 Selenomonadaceae bacterium
CGTTTCTTTCCGCACAATATACCTTTCTAAGAACATACACTACTTCCGCAACTACTTCAAGCGTTATGACGACATTGTATAAGGCGATATATTCTTCTACTTCGTCTGCCATTTTTTCATTATCTTCCAATATGTAACGAAGTATCATATTCGCGTCAAATATTACCGTATTTTTCGACAACCGCACTCTCCCAAGCACCTTCTTCCGCCTTCATTGCTTCGTTGACATCAGTTTTAGCGTATTTTGAAAAACATCCTCTCAATTTTTTTATCTTTTTTATGCGCTCATTATCATCCTCATTTATATTTTCTATATTTTCGTCTAATACGGTTATAATAACTCGTCTATTCTTTTGTACAGTGACTTTTTCCAAAGGTTTAAAAGCTTGACCGTCATAGTATCCATTTACGGCTATCATATTGCATGCCTCCTCTAAAGGAGGACGACTAACCCTCGGCTTCGTCGCCCTCTAAATCTCTCCTTCTGTATTCTTCCCTTATGTTTGCCGCGCTCTTAAAGACTCGCTCCAAAAGCTCCTTGCCTTCCGCCGTCTGCTTGTCTTTTTCCTTTACGCCTCTTTCCCTAAGAGCGTTTACAATGCCGTTCATCGTTTCTTTCGGATTTCTGTAATATTTGCTCGCTCGAACGTAAATTATTTCCCAATCCAAACGGGACAAAAAAGCCTCGTTCACCTTTTCGCCTTTTTCGTCGCCTATGGGGATTATAACAGCCCGCTTTCCTCCGAATACCGCGATTTCAAGCGTCATATCCCCTAAGATGAACTGTTCCTTTACGTTAAACCCACGTTCCCTTAAAGCTTCGGCGATTTCTCTGCCGAATTTGGTCTTAGCCTTCGCGTCGGAATCCTTTCGACCTAACGGAGTTTCCAAAAGCCACCGTCGGGGATCGTCGTCCGGGAACGAGTTCCTCGAATGAACGATAAATATTTCCTCTCTGGCGCGGCTTACGGCAGACGCCCCTTCGTATTTGGACGGGGCTTCTCCCAATGTTTCTTCGTCGTCAACCGTTGAGATAAATATTATATCCTTCTCTATGCCTTCAAAATCCTTTGGCGTTCCCGCCATAAAGCCTATTTTCTGCAATGTTTCCGCGCCTAAACGCCGCATCGCTATTTCAAATATTAATGCGGTCTCGTCTGCGCCGCCCAATGAAATAACACCGAATGTTTTATACTCGTATTCGTTTTCGCCGATACAAGCGGAGATTAACAGCACTATCTCTTCGGCTTCGGCAAAATTTACCCGCCTTAAAGGGTCTACCGTCCCCGCTATCTCATAGTTTATAAGCCGTACAAATTCCTCGTCGCCGTTTAAATTCATGGGCACAAGCTCGTTTTCGTACAGCGCCTTGTTCATTATGCGGGTCATAACCTTAGGCGAACGAAATTCCTCCCTTAAATGATAAGGCTCCGTTACGGCGCGGAGAATTTCATACATGGAAGTGTCTGACAGCGATTTATATACGCCGCCTAAATTTTCCAATTCCTCGCTTAATTCCTCATCGGCATTTAGGGCAAAATGAGTCTCAAGCCGCCTGTCTCCGAAAATCATTACCTTATGGGATAAGGACAAAAGCGAAAGATACATGGAATCCAAAAGAGAAGCGTTGTCAATAAGTATTGCGTCGAACTTTTCAATATGTGGGTTGAAGAGTGAGAACACTTCATCGGCGGAAGCTATCACGAGAGGCAGGCTCTCCATAAATTCTTCCCGTTCCCTCTCGTTTAGCTTATTTCTGCGAGTGTCTTCCGAAGATTTTTTTATAGACTTATAAAGCCGCATAAACCTGCCTTTAGCGCCGGTTTTTTCGATTGTTTCCAAAAATTTTTCCCACACAAGACATTCCGTCAACTCTTGA
>JAFXOC010000405.1 GCA_017529085.1 Selenomonadaceae bacterium
GCTGATAGAGAAAGAAAGAAGTAATCTGGCACGAACTAGGAGAATAAGTATGCTTAAAAATATTGACGTATTGGTGGTGGGCGCGGGGCTTTCGGGAGCTGTGGCGGCGAGAGTCCTGGCGGACGCGGGTAAAAGAGTTTTGATTGTGGAAAAGAGGAACCACGTCGGCGGCAATTGCTACGACGAGGTTGACGAGGCGGGGATTTTGGTGCACCGCTACGGGCCTCACCTTTTTCATACGGATAACGCGGAAGCTTGGGAGTTTATGGAACGCTTTACGCCTATGGATGTTTACGAACATAGGGTTAAGGCGGATATAAACGGGAAAAAAGTGTCGCTGCCTTTTAGCTTGGAAACGCTTTACGAGATATTCCCGCCTAATACCGCTTCTATCCATGAGGACGCGCTCTTAAGAAATTTTGAATACGGTCAAAAGGTTACGGCGGGAGAATTGTTAAGTCACGACGAGCCGGATGTTCGCTCTGTGGGACAGTTCGTTTATGACCATATCTTTAAGAATTATACCATGAAACAGTGGGATATTGATATTAAAGATCTTGACGTGGGGGTTTCCGCCAGGGTTCCCGTATATATGAACAGGGACACGAGGTATTTTACGGATCGTTTTCAGGGCGTGCCCCGCTATGGGTATACGAAGTTTTTTAATAATTTACTTAATCACGAGAACATTCACATTATGTTAAATACCCCCGCTAAAGAGGTTTTCGCCGTCGGTGAAAACGAGATGTATTTCTTGGGGGATAAGTTTAATGGAATCGTAATTTATACCGGGTCGCTGGACGAGATTTTTGACTACGTCGAAGATATGCTTCCCTATAGAAGCGTGAATTTGAAGTTTGAGACATATCCCACAAAGAATTACCAAGAGGCGGCGACGGTGAATTATCCAAACAATTACGCCTTTACAAGGATAACGGAGTTTAGAAAAATTCACCCATATACAAATTCCGATTCCACAACTATCTTGAAGGAATACCCGACGGCTTTTAAATTGGGCGTAAACGAGCGGTATTATCCGATAAACAACAAGGATAATCAAGAGATATACGAAAATTATTACCATCGCGCTCATGGGGTGTATAACTTCTACGCTTTGGGTCGGCTTGGGGAATACAGGTATTACGATATGGACGACGCCATAACAGCGTCGTTAAAACTCGCCCGCCGTTTGGTTGAACGCCTATGAACAGGTTATATACGCTGTGCCTTATCGCTCTTGATTATCTGCTGCTAATATCGGCGGAGTTGGTTGCGCTATTCTTAAGACGCGACGTAATCCCGGGCGGGGAAAATCTTGACATCCCGGGAGTTTACTTGTTTATAATAGTGCCGTCTATATTTTTGGCGTTTTTGCACGCTTCAAGAATACCTCTCAGGCAGCTTCCGAGCTGGCGAATATTTCAACACAGCTTTTGGTCGGTTTTTTATTCCGTTGTGACAATCGCCCTGTTGCTCTATTTCGGCAAGGTCGGAGGCGATGTGTCGAGGCTTTTTGCGGGGCTTACGGGAATATTCGCTTTCTTCTTTTTGTCGGTGGGCAGGTATATTTTTAGAGAACTTTTAAACAGATTGCATTTCTTTGAAACCACCGTGCTTTTTATAGGAATGGGAAGAACAGCCGAACTCGTGCTTGACTCGTTCAACGGCATGGGCGGCGGAGGCTATAGGGTGCTGGGTTTTCTGGATGACAACCCAAAATCCAGAAAGTTAAAGCGGAAATACCGAGTTTTGGGCAAATTCAAGCATTTGGAGCGGGTAATTCACCTTACTAAAGTAAAGAACGTAATCATAACCGCGCCGGGGCTAAAGAACGCCGATTTGGTGGATCTGGTGGCAAGAGTGCGTCCGCTGGTGGAAAACGTGGCGTTTGTGCCGGATTTTGTGGGCGCGCCCGTCGAAAATCTCGTCGCGGAAAGCTTGGGCGAAAGCGGGGTTATCTTTTTAAGAGTGAAAAACAACCTTGCAAAAGCCTACAACCGAGCTTTTAAACGGCTCTTTGATTTAATTCTCACCTTATCGGGAATGGTTTTCGTTTTGCCAATCGGTATCTTGATATGTCTCTTAATCCGGCTTGACTCAAAAGGTCCCGTGATATTTTCGCATCGCCGAATCGGGCAAAACGGCAAGGAGTTTAACTGTTACAAATTCCGTTCCATGGTGGTGGATTCCGAAAAAGTTTTAAAAGAACTTCTTGCAAACGACCCCGCCGCCAAAGAGGAATGGGAGCGAGAATTTAAGCTAAAGGACGACCCGCGTATCACAAAAATCGGGCGATTTCTGCGAAAGACAAGCTTGGACGAGTTACC
Source organism: Selenomonadaceae bacterium (assembly GCA_017529085.1). Classification (GTDB taxonomy): domain Bacteria; phylum Bacillota; class Negativicutes; order Selenomonadales; family Selenomonadaceae; genus RGIG9201. The sequence goes on from JAFXOC010000405.1 coordinate 2,328, forward strand.
CCAACTCATAAACGTCCTTAAAGGCGAAATGAGTTTGGTGGGACCTCGTCCCATAGTAGAAGCCGAAATTGCAAAATACGGCGAATATTTCGCGGACTTTTGCTTAGTGCCTCCCGGCATGACCGGCGTGTGGCAGGTAAACGGCAGAAGCGACACCACTTACCCCGAACGCGTACAAATGGATTCATGGTACGTCAAGAATTGGTCGCCTTGGATAGATATAATTTACCTGATAAAAACTTTCGCCGTAGTCATAAAAGGCAAAGGCGCGTATTAAAAGGAGAAAACAACAGATGAACGTATTATTTATACACCCGAATTTTCCGGCGCAGTTTTTGTATTTGTCGATGTATTTCGCTCAAGAACTTGGACATAATGTGTTGTACTTGACGAACAATACGAACAATAATTCGATAAATAAGGTGCAGTTGGGCATTTATAAGAGGGACGAGTGGCCTTTTAAGGATGGGGAGCCGCAGCCTAAGATAAAGCTTTTCGACGAAGCGGTGATGGACGGCGTAGCCGTTGCGCGAGCGTTGATAGAATTAAGGGATACGCATAAATATAAGCCTGACGTTATTGTGGCGCATACAGGTTGGGGAAGCACGCTGTTTACGAAGGATGTGTTTCCGGATGTGCCGCTTGTTGGGTATTTTGAGTGGTATTATAAGGCTAAGGGCAGCGACGTGGCTTTTTGGAAGGATGAAACCACGTCGCCCGGCGAGGCGATGCGTATAAGGATGCTAAATTCCCATCATTTGGTAAACCTCGTTCATACGGATGTGCGCTTTACGCCGACAATGTGGCAGAGGAATCAGTTCCCCGAAGAATTTAGGGATACGATTGAGGTTGTGCACGAAGGGGTTGACGTGGAATTTTGCAGCCCGGATCACAACGCGAAAATGGTTGTGCCGAAAAAGGAATTGGATCTTTCCAATGTGGATCAGATTATAACTTATGTATCGAGAGGCTTTGAGCCGTACCGCGGATTTCCCGAGTTTATGGACGCGATTAGGATAGTGTTAAAGGAGCGTCCCAACGTTCACGTGGTCATAATCGGGCAGGATCAGGTCTGTTACGGAGCGAAACACAGAACGGGCAAAGGCTATAAGGTTGTTGAAGAGGAAAAGGGCGGCTATGATAAAGAGCGAGTGCATTTTTTGGGTCACGCCGCAAGAGACGTGTATCAACAGGTGCTTCGAGCTTCGACTGTGCACGTCTATTTAACGAGACCGTTTGTGCTGTCTTGGTCCATGCTTGAAGCGATGTCGTTTGAATGCGCGTTGGTAGCGTCCGCTACTCCGCCCGTTGAAGAAGTGGTTACGGATAACGTCAACGGACTCTTGGTAAGCTTTAGAGAACCGAAACACATCGCAAGCCGCATAATGGAGCTTTTAGACAATAAAGAACTTAGAATGAGGCTTGGAAAAGCCGCGAGAGAACTTATGGTACAGAAGTATAACAGGCGGGATTTGACGAAGAAACAGGCGGATTTGATATATAAGGCGTTAAATCTTCCCTTAAGCAAAATCAAGGAGTAATTATGCTGGTACAATTTCTTTTGGGCGAAAAATTAGTGACTCCAAGGGTGCGGTTTTTGGAGCCTTTAGACTTGATGAATAAACTTTATAATGTGACTTATGAAGAAGTCGAAAACATGGGTCAAATACCGCTTAGAGCCGATACGGAGCGATTTTTAATTCGCGCCAGAACTTGGAACAGCAACCCGCAAGTCGGTATACAGATGCCAAAGGCGTTATATGAGCAAAATTATCTTATGTTGCATGAGCTTGACGACCATCCCGACAATTGGAAGGGGTACACAAACATAAAGGGTTTGGATTTCTTGGGTTCCCACGCTGTCACCACATCGACGGAAGCCATGCGGGACGCACTTAAAGAGTATAATCCATACGTTAAGGTATTTCACAATCAGATAGCGACTTTGTTGCCTCAGAAGGTTTTGACGAAAAAGAATACGCTCCGAATATTCTTCGGAGCGTTAAACAGGCAAGACTCGTGGAGAGACATAATGCCCGTCATAAATAATTTGGCGGCAAAATACGGGGAACATTTGCACTTTACCGTAATTTCCGACAAGGCGTTTTTCAGTGAACTCAATACGCCGCATAAAGAGTTTATAGGCGACGACAATTATTACGGCGGTCAGATTGTGCCTTTAAACGTTTATATGAACTGCCTCAATAATTCGGATATTGCGCTGCTTCCTCTTGCCGACAACAAAATCAACCGTTGTAAGAGCGACCTAAAATTTATCGAATGCGCAAACGCGGGGGTGGTCGCGATTTGCAGCCCCGTCGTATATGAAAAGACTGTGAGAGACGGCGAGACGGGGTTTATCTATAGGTACCCGAGAGAGTTTGCCGAGAAGTTTGAAACTCTGATAGCAAATCAGGAAAAGCGAATAGATATGGCGAAAAACGCCTATGAATACGTAAAACGCGAGCGGCTTTTAAAAGATCACATCGAAGAGCGGTACGAATGGATGAAGGAGCTCTACGCCAAAAGGGAAGAGGTTCATAAGAGGTTGCTTCTTAGGCTTGCAAAGTATGAGAAGAAGTATTTGAAGAAGTGAACGGGAGCAAAATATGCCAAGATACGGTGAATTAAAGCGAGAATTTGAAAAAGCGGGTTGCAGAAAAGTCAGAGAGGGTACCAATCACGAATGGTGGTACAGCCCGATAACCGACGATGAATTTCAAATGGGCAGGCATAACGGCGAAGAAGTTAAGAAAAAAACCGAAGCTACAATACGAAAAAAAGCCGGTGTGCCTAAAAAGAGATGACCCTCTGTAAAAGCATGGAAAGGAGAACCTTTATGAAATACGTGTATCCTGCAATTTTTTACGCTGCCAAAGAGGGCGGGTATTGCATCGATTTTCCCGATGTAGACGGAGCTTGCACGCATGCGGACACACTTTATAAAGCAATGGAAATGGCTGAAGACGCTCTATGCGGCATAATGGTTATGTATGAGGATTTTTTAATGGGAAGAAACGGATTTCCCATGAAAAACCGTATAGTTGCGCCAACGCCCATTGAAAAAATAAAAGCAGAGCCCGACGAATATTCCACAAGTGCTTTTGTAACCCTTATAAAAGCCGATACGGACAATTACAGGCGACAGCTGGCGGAAATGCAGATAAGGGAAAACAAGAAATTATTGAAACAGCTGATAGAAAAGGGAATGATATGCGAAGAACCCAAGGAACAGACAAACGAACAAATCGCCGAAAAGGCGGGCGAAAAGATAAAAGAAGCGGCGTGAAATCAATTTTGTAAATTTACACAAACAACTTATTAAAGTTTTTTCTTTCTCTTTTTTCTTTGCTTCTTTCTTTTTTCTCTTTCTTTTTTACAAAAAAGAAAGAGAAAAAAGAAAGAAGAAATTTGCTTTTCAAAGGAGCTAACATTATGGGAAAAATAATGGTTATAGGCGCGGGTGGGGTCGCGTCCGTCGCTATTCATAAGATTGTGCAGAATAAGGAAGCTTTTTCGGAATTGGTGATAGCCTCTAGGACAAAGAGCAAATGCGACGCATTGAAGGAGAAACTTGACGGCAGGGGCGTTAAAATTGAGACGGCGGCGGTTGACGCTGACGACTCTAAGGCTGTCGCAAAGTTGATTGAAAAGTATAATCCGGATGCGGTGCTTAATTTGGCGCTTCCTTATCAGGATTTGCCGATTATGGACGCTTGCCTTGAGACAAAGACCAATTATATTGATACCGCAAATTATGAGCCTAAGGATACGGCTAAATTTGAGTACAAATGGCAGTGGGCTTATAGGGAAAAGTTTGAGAAAGCGGGGATAACCGCGCTTTTGGGTTCGGGCTTTGACCCCGGGGTTACGGGCGTGTTCTCGGCTTACGCAATGAAGCACCACTTCGATGAGATTGAAACCATTGATATACTTGATTGCAACGCGGGGGATCACGGCTATCCCTTCGCCACGAATTTTAATCCCGAGATAAATATAAGGGAAGTTTCCGCCAACGGCAGCTATTGGGAAAACGGCAAGTGGATAGAGACTAAGCCCATGGAGATAAAGCGGGTTTACGATTTCCCCGAAGTGGGCAAGAAGGATATGTATCTGTTGCACCATGAGGAATTGGAGTCGCTTGCGCTGAATATTAAGGGGATTAAGCGTATCCGCTTCTTTATGACGTTCGGAGAAAGCTATCTTACGCATCTTCGCTGCCTTGAAAACGTCGGCATGAACTCGATTGAGTCGATTGATTTCAAAGGACAGAAGATTATACCGTTGGAATTTTTAAAGGCGGTGTTGCCGGATCCTGCGTCTTTAGGTCCCCGTACTAAAGGCAAGACAAATATCGGCTGCATTTTCCACGGGGTTAAAGACTCTAAGGAAAAGGATTATTATTTGTATAATGTCTGCGACCATGAGAGTTGCTATAAGGAAGTGGGTTCACAGGCGATTTCCTA
>JAFXOC010000406.1 GCA_017529085.1 Selenomonadaceae bacterium
GACGAGAAAGGAGATGTGGTCAATATGTGGAATGCATGGGAGAATGGTCTTAATCAAGCGCGAAATGATGGCTACATTGCCGGAGAAATCTCTGGAAGGCAAGTTGGTATTAGCGAAGGGGAAACTAACATGATGACCGCCATTCGTATGATTAAGGAAAATAAAGCTTCCGAGGTTATTTGCGAGACAACGGGTTTATCCAATAAGCGTTTAAGTGAATTGCGTTCAATGCTGTAAAAAACTTCCGATTTTCCAATATAACTCCCCCCCTAGGGGGGACTTTTTTTTTGTGTAAAATTTTTTATAATGGAAGAAAAAATATTTTCGGAGCGGAACTTGTGAAAAAATATGTAATAAATCGACTTTTACAATTAATTCCCATTTTATTTGGCGTTACTTTTTTGACTTTTGGCATGATGCAGTTTGCCGAAGGCGACGCTGTTGATATTATGTACGGCGAATCGATCGGCGTGTCTGAGGAAGTCAAAGCCGAAAAAAGAGCCGAGCTTGGACTGGATCAGCCGTTTTTGATTCAATACGCCAACTGGATAAAAAATCTTACCGTAGGGGATTTTGGAAAATCGTATATATCGGGTCGCCCTGTTTTTGAAACTTTTTTGGCAAAACTTCCCGACACATTCTTGCTTATGATGTGTTCAATCTTTTTTACACTCGTCATTGCAACACCGTTAGGTATGATTTGCGCCGTAAATCAAAACGGGAAACTTGATTATTTAATTCGAGGACTGACTTTTGTGGGAAATTCCATGCCAAATTTTTTCGTCGCGCTTCTCTTGATTTATTTTTTGGCGCTTAAACTAAATCTTTTCACTGTTATGGCAAATTCGAACAGCGTTTCGGGAGCAATTTTGCCGGCTCTCACTCTTTCTATCGCGATGGGCGCAAAATATACCAGACAAATTCGCGCCGTTGTTTTGGAAGAACTGAAAAAACCTTATGTAATCGGCGCTAAAGCCAGAGGTTTCGGCAAAATAAAAATTTTAACAAATGAAATTTTGCCCTGCGTTTTGGCTTTTATAACAACGCTTGTGGCGCTTTCAATAGGATCGTTGTTGGGCGGCGCAACTATCGTCGAAACCGTTTTCATGTGGGACGGAGTGGGGAAAATGGCGGTCGACGCTATTTTGATGCGGGATTATCCCGTGATAGAAGCGTACGTTCTCTGGACAGCCGTTACTTATGTTTTCGTAAATCTTGCCGCAGATATTTTGTGTTATATCATAGACCCGCGCATAAGATACGAGGCAAAGTATGATTAAATCTCATCGTTCGATTATACCATATTCCGCCGCGGCGATTATCGTAATTTTAATCTCTGTATTCGCTGCTTTCTTAACTCCCTTTGACCCTTACGCGCAAAATCTCGACAAGGCTCTAATGCCTCCTAATGTTGAAAATCTTTTAGGCACGGATAGATATGGGCGGGATTTGCTTTCAAGAATAATAATGGGTTCGCAAACCACGGTTTTGGGCGCGCTTTCTGTCATATTTACGGTTTCTGTCATCGGCGTTGTTGTGGGAAGCGCGGCGGGATTTAAAGGCGGCAAATTGGATTCTCTCTTAATGCGCTTGGGGGATGTTTTTTTAGCGTTCCCGCAAATGGTGTTCGCAATCTTTGTCGCGGGGGTGTTAGGCGGAGGGCTTATAAATGCGGCGCTTGCGGTTGCGCTTATCGCGTGGCCAAAATATGCGCGTATTGCCAGAAACTTTACGCTTACTGTAAAAAATATGCCCTATATCGAAGCCGCTAGAATTTCAGGCGCAAATAATTTTATAATCTTAAAAAGGCATATCCTGCCGAATATTTTGGGACCAATCTTTGTAACAGCCGCGCTTGATGTCGGGACAATTATAATGGAACTTGCGGGATTAAGCTTTTTAGGTATAGGCGCGCAACCTCCCACAGCCGAATGGGGTTCTATGATGTCAAACGGTCGGAGTATGCTCCAAACAGCGCCTTGGGTAGTGTTGGCTCCGGGATTTGCAATTTTTATAACGGTCGCGGTTTTTAATTTGTTTGGCGATAAATTAAGAGATGTGTTGGATTCACGAAATTAAGGAGGAAATGTTTATGAAGAAAAAATTTTTATCTCTTATCCTTCTTTGCGCAGCTCTTTTTATATTGGGATGCGGTAACGAAAAGGCGCGGGACAAAACCTTGGTTTACGGTACTGTGGCCTATGGAGTCGCGATGGAAAACGCGGGACTTGACCCGCATAATTCGTATAGCGGCTGGAGCACAATACGATACGGCGTAGGCGAAACGCTTTTTAAATTTAACGAAAACATGGAACTTATCCCTTGGCTTGCGGATAGTTTCGAGCAGGTCGACGAATACACGCTTAAAATTAAAATTAACGATAACGCTGTGTTTTCTAACGGGAAAAAAGTTACGGGTGACGCGGTTAAAGCGTGTTTAGACGATCTTATAACAAGGCACGACCGCGCGCCTAAGGATTTAAAAATTGAGTCTATTATTTCCGACGGGCAATTTGTAACCATAAAATCCAAAGAAAAAGTACCTGCGCTTTTAAATTATCTCTCGGATCCTTACGGTTGCATCATAGATATGGAAGAAGGCATAAAAAATAATATAGCGATAGGCACGGGACCTTATAAAGCCGTAAAAGTCACCGATACCGAGATAGAACTCGAAAAAAATGAAAATTACTGGGGCAAAGTTAAGCCCAAGATGGATAGGATCATAGTAAAGAGTATAACGGACGGCGACACTTTAACCATGGCTATGCAAAACGGCGAACTTGACGCGGCTCAAGGTCTGCCATACGCCAGCATAGACATTTTCAAAAACGCACCGAACAAGTTTAAACTTTCCCAAACCGATACCAGCCGTATTTACCAAATGGCGTTTAATTTTGACAACGAAGATTTAAAGGATATTCGCTTGCGTCAAGCTATTTCCATGGCGATTGACAAAGAAAAATTCACGACAGTTCTCTTAAACGGCAACGGTAAACCCGCAGTAGGACCTTTTCCCTCCAATCTCTCCTTCGGCAACAACGCTGTAAAAACCCATTCATACAATCCGGAAAAAGCAAAGGAACTTTTAAAGACGGCGGGATATGTAGATACGAACGGCGACGGATATGTGGATAAAAACGGCAAACCGTTAACCCTTCGCTATCTTACGTATACTTCAAGGCAAGAACTTCCGCTCCTTGCGGAATACGCCCAAAGCGCGCTTAAAGAAATCGGCGTAAAACTTGAAGTAAACGCGACCGACAACTACAAAACTTTCCTAAAAAGAGGCGAATACGACATCTTCTCCAAAGCGATAGTGACCGCGCCCACAGGCGACCCCGAATACTATTTCGCAAGCCACATAGTTGAAGGCGCGGTGGATAATGCCGGTCACTACAAAAACGCGGAAATAACAAGACTTTTGACGGAACTTCACAACACCTACGGCGCAAAAGAACGCGCTAACCTTGGAATAAAGTTAAGCCAAAAGGTTTTAGACGACGCTGCGCTTCTCTACGCGGCTCATCTAAGAATGACTCTCGTGATGAAACCAAATATTGAAGGTTTTACGGCGCATCCTTCCGACTACTACGAAATCCGCCCCGAACTTGACAAAAAGTGATATTTTCTTTTCTTTTTTCTCTTTTTTTGTAAAAAAAGAGA
>JAFXOC010000407.1 GCA_017529085.1 Selenomonadaceae bacterium
AAAAAAAGAGAAAAAAGAAAAGAAACAAAAGAAAAAAGAGAAAAAAACTTTATTAAGGGGTTTGGTGGAATTTATTAGTTAAAGCCTAAACTAATAATTAGAGCTTGTTAAAGTTTTTTCTTTTTCTCTTTCTTTGCTTCTTTCTTTCTCTTTTTCTTTTTTACAAAAAAGAAAAAGAGAAAGAAAGAAGACACTCACGATAATAAAGGAAAGATAACATTGAAAGAAAATATAGAACAGAGAATTGAAAATTATTGGGATAAGAGGAGCCGTGATTTTTCGGCTGTGCGTAAGAGGGAACTTTTAAGCGAGAATATGCCGCTTTGGAGAGAACTTTTGTTGAGGCGATTGCCAAAAGGGCGATTAAAAATACTTGACGCGGGGACGGGAGCGGGATTTTTTGCCATTATCCTTGCAAAGTCGGGCTATGACGTTACGGGAATAGATACTTCTGGAAAAATGGTGGAAGAGTCAAAGAAGAATGCGGCGGAATTTGGCGTTGAGGTTGAATTTTTAAAAATGCCCGCCGATAAGTTGGAGTTTCCCGATAATTTGTTTGACGCGGTTGTAAGTCGCAATCTTACTTGGACATTGCCCGATTGCATGGAGGCTTATCGCGTATGGCGCAGAGTATTGAAACCGGACGGGCGGATACTAAATTATGATTCGGATATGGGGGAAATCTCATTTTCAAGGAAAGAGGACATAAATCATGTTCACTCTAACTTGAGTCAACAGGAGATTGACGAGTGTAATTCCATAAAAAAATCGTTAAGAATAAGTACGCATAAAAGACCTTCATGGGATAAGGAATTTTTGGAAAGCATTAGGTTTAATGTGGAAATTACCAAAGATATTTCATGTTTGGTGCGAAAGGATAAGAATATCATATACGATGATTTGCCCATGTTTGAGATTTACGCCGAAAAAATTTAACAACAAAAAAGAGGCTACACTTGCAGCCTCTTAAATTTTACTGAGCAGCTCTTAAAATTTTTGAATTGGTTTGCATAAAAGACGTTGAACCTTGAGGATCGCCGGTACCAAAATTGGAAGATTGGAAATGCGAACGCGAAGCCTTCATGGCTTGAGCCGTGTTTTCGGCGCCCTGTTGCGAGATTTGGTGAACGGTTTGCTGGAACTTGCTTGAACCCGCTTTAGACTCATTTCCAAAGTTAGACACGCTATAATATGACTTGGCGGCTTCTGCGCGACGCGCCGTGGCGCTGTTGCCATCTTTATTTATGCGCGCATTGTTCTGTTGGAAACTGCTTGAACCCGCCTTTGTCTCATTGCCAAAATTTGATACGCTATAATAAGAGCTTGCGACTTCGGAACGATGAGCTGTTGCGGCTTCCCCTTCCCTCATAATCTGAGCGTTGCCGCGCTGAAAACTGCTCGAACCCGCTTTCGTTTCATTACCGAAATTGGAAACGTTCATGTTTTCTTTAATCTGCTCTGTCCTTTCAGAAGTAGCGGCTTCTCCCATGCGCTCGACCTGGCTGTTGATATCCTTAAACGGCACCATTTTCGTAGTACCGGTAACACCTAGCGCGCTCATAAAAATCCCTTCCCCTTCATAACTTTGAAATTCCATTTTCAAAGAAGTCTTATTGCCCTTTATTATAAACTAACATAAATATTTTTTCAATGGTGGAATTAAAAAAATTGTGTGAAATTTTTACAAAAAAACAAATTGAAGGTTACTATTCACGGAACTCTCCCCCCTACCCCCCTCTAAGAGGGGGGCTTGGTTAGATGAAATATAAAATTTTGGCTCAAAAGCAATAATTAGAGTGCCTCCCTCTTAGAGGGAGGGGGACCGCGAAGCGGTGGAAGGAGAGCCATGAAGAGCACTATTTTTTTGTGCTGTCCGTAAATAGTAACAATTGAAGTGGTGCGCAAAATTTGAACACGGCTCACTGTTCATCGTTATGCGGGTATAAAGTATATTGTTGTATGTATCATTTAAGATACAGCAACACAATCATCTTACGGATAGTGCCGGCGCAACTGCAACCGCATCCGATAAATCGTCCTCTAGCTCATGATTTGTTATGGCGCAGACCGTCGAATCCGACCATACGTTTTCGGCGGTTTCCACCATATCAATAATGCTGTATACGGGGAGTATTATTCCCATTAAGCCAAGAGGCGCGCCGATAGAAGACATTAAAGAGAGCGTAAGGAAATAACAGCCCATAGGAACACCCGCGTTTCCGATAGCGGCAAAAACCGAGATGAAAAGCCATGAAATCATCGTTCCGATGGTTAATTCAATTCCCGCATTTTGCATTACAAATAACGATGTTACAAGTATAAACGCGGCGCAACCGTTCATATTTATCGTTGTGCAGATAGGCAGAACAAAACGCGATACGGAAGGGTTTACTTTTAAGTTGCGTTCTGCGGAGGCGAGCGTCACGGGAAGCGTTCCGGCGGAACTTTTGGTAAACAGCGCGACTGCCAAGGCGGGCGACATCTGACGAAATACATAAATCGGATTAAGTCCGCGAAGTACCATAATCAGCGGCAATACGATAAAGAATTGTATTAAGTTTCCGCCAAGCACCACGGC
>JAFXOC010000408.1 GCA_017529085.1 Selenomonadaceae bacterium
GTCCGATTTGTTATTGCAATTTTCGTCTTTTTGCTGTAACAAAAAATTATCATCAAAAAACTTTTTTCTTGTTAAATTCTGCAAGAAGGTTTATTATAATTGATTAGAAATATAGCGGGAGTGATTTTAATGAAAGTTGCGGTTGTCGGCGCTACGGGGTACGCGGGAGCGGAACTTCTATCTATCCTATACAGGCATAAAGAAACAGAAGTCGCTTATATTACCTCAGAGAGTCATACCGGTGAAAATATTTCGGATATTTATCTTCATTTAAGAGGTCTTTACGACATGACGCTTTCCGGCATGAAGGATATAGAAGAAATAGGCGACGAATGCGATGCCATCTTTATCGCCCTGCCTCACGGTCACGCCATGAATGTCGGTCGCGCGCTTCAAGACAAAAAGGCTCGTATAATAGATTTAGGCGCGGATTATCGGTTCAACGATGTTTCCGTTTATGAAAAATGGTACAAGGTTTCCCACACCCATAAAGAAGCCAAACGAGTCTATGGACTTGCGGAAATTTACAGGGATAAAATTAAAAACGCAAAAATTATCGGCAACGCGGGTTGCTACACCACTGCAAGTATTTTAGCGCTTGCGCCCTTGGTAAAAAATCATCTGGTAGAAACGAACACTATAATCATAGATGCAAAATCTGGTGTATCCGGGGCGGGACGCTCCGCAAAACAGGCAAATTTATTCGGCGAACTCTGCGGCAGCTTTAAGGCTTACGGCGTGGCAAATCATCGTCATACACCTGAAATTGAACAGGCTCTCTCGGATTTATCCGGAGAAAATATTCTCTTAAACTTTACTCCTCATTTAGTTCCTATGGGGCGCGGAATATTGGCGACGGCTTACGCAAATCTAAAATCAAATACAGCGCCGGAAGATGTGGATAAAGCATTTTATGATATGTATAACGATGAATATTTTATAAGGCTTTTGGGAAGAGGCGCTTACCCCGCCACAAAAAACGTGCGGGGTTCTAATTTCTGTGATATTGCTTGGCATATCGACGAACGCACGGGAAGAGTTATCGTTCTTTCCGTTATAGATAATTTGGTAAAAGGCGCGGCGGGACAGGCAGTACAGAATTTTAACATAGCGTTTGGTGTCGATGAAAAAGAGGGACTAGATTACGTCCCTGTTTATCCTTGATTTGGAGGTTTATATGTTTATTGAAAGCGATATGAAAAAAGGGGTAACGTTTCCTAAAGGATTTAAAGCAGCGGGAGTCAAAGCCGGAATAAAAAAAAGCGGCAATCTTGATGTGGCTGTTGTGTATTCTGAAAAAGATGCGACGGTAGCGGGGGTTTTTACCACAAACAAAGTAGCCGCCGCTCCCGTTTATGTTTCAAAGGAAACAGTCGCAAATAAAAAAGCTCGGGCTATCGTGGCAAACGCAGGTTGCGCCAACGCTTGCACAGGCGAAGAAGGCATGAAAAACGCCCGTTTGATGGCAAAAATTGCCGCAACAGAACTTAATTGCGACGAAAAAAAAGTTGCAGTGGCTTCAACCGGCATAATAGGCGCGCAGCTTCCCATGGATAAGATGGAGAAAGGCATAAAAGACGCGATTAAGGAACTTTCCGTTGAAGGAGGCGTTAACGCTTCCAACGCCATTATTACCACTGACACAAAACCAAAAACTCTTGCCTACGAATTGACTTTAGGCGGCAAATCTGTTCGCATTGGCGCCATGGCAAAAGGTTCCGGGATGATTCAGCCCAACATGGCGACAATGCTTGCTTTTATCACGACTGACGCAAATATTAGTCAGGAACTTTTGCAGGAGGCTCTTTCAAAGACCGCAGAAATTACATTTAATATGATTTCCGTTGACGGCGACATGAGCACTAACGATATGGCTGTAATTCTTGCCAATGGAGCTGCGGATAATCCTGAAATAACAAAAAAAGACGAAGATTATAAAACTTTTTGCAACGCTCTTTTTGAAGTCTGTGAAAATCTCGCCAAACGCATAGCCGCAGACGGCGAAGGGGCTACAAAATTTTTGACGGTAAACGTAACAAACGCCAAAAATTTCAACGACGCAAAAACAATAGCCATGAGCGTCGCGAAATCCCCATTGGTTAAAACTGCGTTTTTCGGTGAAGATCCCAACTGGGGACGCGTTATCTGCGCCGTAGGATATGCAGGCGTTGACATTAATCCCGATAAGGTATCAATAAAATTCGGCGACGTTCCCGTATATGAAAAGGGTCAGGGCGCATCTCACGACGACGAAGCGTTGAAAAAAGTTATGGCAGCTCACGACATAGCGATAAATGTCGACATGAACGACGGAGACACGGACGCTACCGTTTGGACCTGCGATTTCTCGTACGAATACGTAAAGATTAACGGCGAATATCATACTTAAATAGTTGGGACGTGAGAATATGTACAGCGCAGAAGAACAGGCGGAGATTTTGGTCGACGCTTTGCCTTTTATTAGGGAGTTTTACGGCAAGACCATCGTTGTTAAATACGGCGGCAACGCCATGATAAACGATGATTTAAAAGAAAAGGTAATGAAGGACATAGCCCTGATGAAATATGTAGGGATAAAACCTGTTATCGTTCACGGCGGCGGTCCCGAAATTACGGGGTTTTTAAAGAAGGTGGGTAAAGAGTCTTCCTTTGTCAGCGGTTTAAGGGTAACAGACGAAGAAACCGTAGAAATTGCCGAAATGGTGCTGGACGGTAAAATAAATTCCGAGATTGTGAACAGACTTAACCGTTCGGGGGTGCGCGCCGTTGGCTTAAGCGGAAAAGACGCGGGACTAATTCGAGCAAAAAAGAAACTCGCAACAGTTTATGAAGGCGATGAAAAAAAACGGGTAGACATCGGCTATGTCGGGCAGATTATAAGCGTCGACAGCTCTGTCTTGGAAGATTTGATGGAAAAAGACTACATTCCGGTAATCGCCCCGATCGGGGTTGACGAGAGTGGAGTAAGCTACAACATCAACGCCGATGATGTGGCAAGTGAACTTGCGGGAGCGTTAAAGGCGGAAAAACTTTTGCTTTTGACTGACATTGAAGGTGTTTACAAGGATTATAACGATAAGAGCAGTTTTATGTCTTCAATCAGCGCAACAGAAGCTATGGAGTACATAAAAGATGGCGTTATATCAGGCGGTATGATTCCTAAAGTCAAAGCCTGTTTGAGGGCAATTGAAACAGGCGCAAAGAAAACTCATATTATAGACGGCAGATTGCCTCATTCCATCATACTTGAAATTTTCACCTCTAAAGGCGTTGGCACGCAAGTTGAAGCATAAAGGGAGAAATATATGACGAAGAACGACATTTTTGAGCGAGACGGTAAGGATTATCTTCCTGTTTTCAATCGTTATAAAATAGTGTTGGAGCGTGGCGAAGGGGTTTACCTCTACGATAGCGAAGGTAGAAAGTATCTGGACTTCTTGGCGGGAATCGCGGTAAATGTGTTGGGACACGGTTACAAGCCATTGGTAGATGCGATTTCCGAGCACGCAAAAAAGCTTATTCACTGTTCCAATCTATATTATACGAAAGCGCAGGCGGATGCCGCGGAAAAGCTTACAAAACTCAGCGGCCTTGATCGCGCCTTTTTCTGTAATTCCGGAGCTGAAGCCAACGAAGGCGCGATAAAGATAGCCAGAAAATACGCTCATTCCATTGACGGAGCCAAGTCGGAGATTATAACGGCATTGGATAGTTTTCACGGTCGCACGATAGCCACGCTTACAGCAACGGGACAACCTCATTATCAAGAGGGCTTTGGTCCCCTTCCCGCAGGTTTTTCTTATGTAGAATACAACGATATAGAGGAACTTGAGAAGAAAATAAGCGACAAGACCGCGGCTGTCATGCTGGAGACCATTCAAGGCGAAGGCGGGATCCATCCTCCTAAAGACGGATATTTAAAAAAAGTACGGGAACTTTGCGATAAACACGGCGCGCTCTTAATTTTGGACGAAATACAGTCCGGTATCGGGCGATCGGGAAAGTTTTTCGCTTATGAAAAATACGACGTGTTGCCGGACATTGTCACATTAGCGAAGGGCTTGGCGGGAGGAGTGCCTATAGGAGCCTTTGCGACGACAGAAAAAGTTGCGAAAGTTTTAAAACCGGGTGACCACGGCACGACTTTCGGGGGGAATCCATTAGCTTGCGCAGCCGCCAATGTGATATTAGACACAGTGCCTACAAAAGATTTCCTACGTCACGTTGAAGAAGTCGGCGAATATTTTAAGAAAAAACTGTTTAAGCTAAAAGAAAAATATCCCGATATTATAAGAGAAGTTCGAGGCGAAGGGCTTATGTTGGGCGCAGAACTTGCTTTTCCCGGAAGAGATGTTGTAGATGAGGTATTAAAAAAGGGCGCTATTATAAACGTGACATCGGGAAATGTTTTGCGTTTTATACCTTCGCTTACAATAGAAAAACAACATGTTGATAAAGTGGTTGAACTTATCAACGAAGTTTTTGAAAAAAATAATAGGTAAAAAGAGGAATTTAAGGCATCCTTATAGAAGTTTTCCGTAATGACAAGGATAAAAGTGGGGGGATAGCGATGGTCAGCGACGAGACTATGATGTTTCGCTTCGGGGCGGATGAAAATCGGGCGGAGCACGTAATAGGGAGTACGGTGAAAGCTATGGTTGAGAAAGGCTATAATCCCGTAAACCAACTTGTGGGCTATCTCGCTTCGGGAGATCCCACATATATTACGAGCCACAACGATGCAAGAAATTTAATAAGGTCCCTTGAAAGGGATGAAGTGCTTGAGGAGCTTGTAAGATTTTACTTAGAGAAACACGAATGAAAAGATATTTGGGACTAGATGTAGGCAACGCCACTATCGGCGTTGCCGTCAGCGATTTGTTGGGTTTAACGGCGCAGGGCGTGGAAACTATAAGGCGAAAGGATTTAAAAAGCGATTTTAATCGGTTAGAAGAGCTTGCAAAAAAATTTGAAACATATTCTTTCGTAATAGGATTACCGAAGCACATGAACGGCGATGAGGGGGAACGTTGCCAAATTACTCGAGAATTTGCCGATAAACTGAAAGAAGCATTGCCGAAAGCGGAAATTTTCTTTTGGGATGAAAGACTCACTACGGTAGCGGCTACCAAAACGCTTGTAGCGGCGGATGTAAGTCGCAAAAAGCAAAAAAAATTTGTTGATAAAATGGCGGCTATCCTTATATTGCAAGGATATCTGGACAGAATGTCAATGACAAGACAGGAGTGATAAAGATGGCTGATATGGAAAATTTTAACGATGAGGATTTTATGGACGACGACTATATAGTGGTTGAAATGACGGATGACGAAGGCAATGTTTATCCTTACGTCCAAGAAATGGTCATTCCCGTAGGCAATGATGAATTTGCTCTCTTGGTTCCTATGGAAGCAGATGATGTGGAACATGACGAAGGTTGCGACTGCGGTTGCGGGGAAGACGATGTCATTATCGCAAAGATGGTGAAGGACGAAAGCGGCGAGATTGAGTATATCGAACCAACCGATGAAGAATTTGCCTTGGTCGAAAAAGCGTACGACGCTATGTTTGAAGACGAAGAGGACGAGTAAGAAAGTGAGGCTGTCGCTTGAAATGTTAAGCGGCAGCTTTTTTAAGGCGGTGCCGACTTGATTAAAGAATGGTTAAACGACGCTAAAAATTGGCTTGCGGATAAATTTTCGTACAATAGAGAAATTTTTTCCTTTGAAAAAAAAGAAATTACGGAACTATTCGAATTAAAATATATATTGATTGTTGTTGCATCTTTTTTTCTTGCTGTTATCATAGGAATGGTTTATGGATTTCGCGAAGGAAATTTACCGGAAAACAAAAACAGAATTGTTTATGTTAAGATTTCTCCGGGAATGAATGCAAGAGAAATAGGCGCGCTTTTGGAAGCCAAAAGAGTGATAGCTAACAGCAATCGTTTTTGGTTATTAGCTAAATTCAGGGGTTACGAAAGTTCTTTTCTAGCCGGAAGTTATAAGTTCCATGAAGGAGCCGGCACAGAGGCGGCTTTAAACAAGTTGAAATCCGGCGAGATGGACGAAATAAAAATTGTTGTGCCGGAAGGGTTTACCGTTAAAGATATTGCCAAACGACTTGAAAGTGAAGGAGTTGCGAAAAGCGATGTGTTTTTGCAAAAAGCAAAAAATTTTCGTCCCTACGACTATATTGAAAAGCGAAACGATGTTGATTTTGCGGCTGAAGGATTCTTATTCCCCGCTACTTATAAGTTTGACAGCGACATAACCGAAGACGAGATTTTAAACACTATGGCAAAGACCTTTGACCACCGCTTGACAAAAGCCATGCGTGACAGAGCCAAAGAGATGAATCTTTCGATTTATGAGCTGATTACCATGGCCTCGTTAATTGAAAAAGAGGCAAAATTTAAAGAGGACCAGCCCATTATCGCTCAAGTTTTTTATAAGCGACTTTCCTTAAATATGCCGCTTCAATCGGACGCAACCTTGCAGTATTTGATGGACGCTCCAAAAGAAGACGTAAGTTTAAGCGATACTGAGCTTGAATCGCCGTATAATACCTATCAAAATGCGGGACTGCCGCCGGGACCTGTGGCAAATCCGGGAGAAGAAGCGATAAACGCAGCTTTGTACCCTGCCGATACGGATTATCTCTACTTCGTAGCGGACAGAGAGGGTCATAACCATTATACATACAATTATTCCGACCATCTTGATAAAGTTCACGAGGTACGTTGATGGAAAAAGTAGAATTGCTTGCGCCCGCAGGAAACTTAGAGAAGTTAAAAGCCGCTATAATATATGGCGCAGACGCTGTGTATTTAGGCGGGAAAGATTTTTCATTACGGGCATTGGGAAAGAATTTTTCCGACGAAGAATTAAAAGAGGGAATAGAATTTGTTCATTCCTACGGAAAAAAGGCTTATGTTACTCTAAATATATATCCTCATAACGACGATATGAAGCGGTTGCCGAATTTCGTTCGCTTTTTGGCAAATGTAGGAGTTGATGCCGTTTTAGTTTCGGATTTAGGCATTTTTATGATGGTAAGGGAAATCGCCCCCGAACTTTCCATACACATAAGCACTCAAGCAAACGTAACCAATTATGCGGCTGTCGCCGCATGGGAAAAACTGGGAGCAAAACGAGTTGTGCTTGCGAGGGAACTTTCCAAAGACGAAATATCCGATATTCGAAAAAGGACTCCCCTACCCCTTGAAATTTTCGTCCATGGCGCAATGTGCGTTTCATATTCGGGTCGATGCCTAATTAGCGCGTATTTAACAGGGCGGGACTCCAACCGTGGCAATTGCGCCCAAAGCTGCCGATGGAACTACGAGCTAATCGAAAAAAATCGTCCCGATGAAAGCTTTCCCGTAGCCGAAGACGAACGAGGGACATATTTCTTTAACTCCAAGGATTTATGCTTGCTTCCCTATATTAAAGATGCAATCGAAACAGGGGTAGCGAGTTTAAAGATTGAAGGGCGCATGAAGAGCGTTAATTACGTTGCTACAGTAGTAAGAGCGTATAGGCTTGCAATTGACGCTTATTACAAAGACAAAGAAAATTTTTTTATTCGCGAAGAATGGCTGCAAGAAGTGGAAAAAGTTTCACACAGACCTTATTGGAGCGGTTTTTTCTTCGGAGATGGGAAAATCGGCGGGCAAGTTTACGGCACGTCATCTTATGAACAAGGCGCGGATTTTTTGGGAGTTTTGCTCTCGTATGATAAAACTTCGAAACGCGCAACTATTGAGCAACGTGGATGTTTGACAGAAGGGGAAAAAATTGAAATTCTCCAGCCTAAAGGCGAAGTTTTATCCGTTGCTGTGAGGGATTTACGAAACGATGAAGGGGAAAAAATCGAACGAACTCCGCATCCAAAGGAGATTTTTTCTTTCGCTTTGGATAAAAACGCAAAAAAATTTTCCATAATAAGAAGGGTAAACAAATGAATAATGTATTGGTTATAAACGGTCCCAATTTAAATTTATTGGGAACAAGAGAGCCTGAAATTTATGGCTCGGACACTTTACAAGACGTTGAAAATCGCATGAAAAAATACGCGAACAAATTCAATGTTGGCATCGATTTTTTTCAATCAAACCACGAAGGCGAAATCGTAGACTCTATACAAGCCGCAAGGGATAAATACGGCTTTATCATAATAAACGCCGCAGCGTATACCCATACCAGCGTGGCAATTCGCGATGCGCTTTCCGCCATCGAAATTCCTTCAATAGAAGTTCATATATCAAACATTCATAAAAGGGAGCATTTCAGACATAAGTCATATCTATCCTCAGTTGTAACTGGGCAAGTAATGGGACTTGGTATTGAAAGTTATATGGCGGCTCTTTTTGCGGCGCTTATAAAGATGGGGGTTAAAATTGAATAAGTCAAGACTTAACTCCCTTTATTCTGTTATGAAAGAGAAAAAAGCGCCGCTCCTTATCATATCGAAACCGGAAAACATTCGTTATCTAAGCGGGTTTACGGGTATGGACGCGCTCTTAGTAGTTACCGAACAGGAAAAATTTCTTGTAACCGACCAACGGTATACGGAACAAGCTTCGACGGAGGCTCCGCTTTACAAAATTGTAAAACAGGAAGACGGTCTTTGGAAAAAAACCATCGAGGTTTTAACAAAACTTTTAAAGCAGCTTAACACAAAAAAAATCGCCTTCGAGGGCAAATATATTTCCTATTCGGTTTACGCCCTTCTATGGGAAACTTTTAAGGGAGCAGAATTTATAAATCTTTCGTTAGACTCTTTAAGGGAAGTGAAAGATGAAGAGGAAATTTCCTGCATAAAAAAAGCATGCGCAATAGCGGATTTAGCCTTTGACGAAGTTTTAAAATATTTGCGCCCGGGGCTTAAAGAGTACGAAGTGGCGGCTTTTTTGGAAAACGTTATGCGAAAAAACGGCTCGGAGCGCCCCGCGTTTGACACTATTGTAGCGTCGGGAATTCGTGGCAGTTTACCCCACGGAATCGCTACAGAAAAGTTGATTATTTCGGGAGAATTTGTTACAATGGATTTCGGAGCCGTACACAATGGTTATTCTTCAGACATAACCAGAACTGTGGCGGTGGGCGCTGTTGACGATGAGATGCGGCAAGTTTACGAAACCGTTTTAAAGGCGCAGATGACGGCTCTTCCATATATAAAAACCGGCGAAAGCGGTAAAAAGCCCAATGAAATAGCAAAAAAAACATTAGGCGAATATGACAAATATTTTTTACACAGTTTAGGGCATGGCGTAGGTCTTGAGATTCACGAAAATCCCAGACTTTCAAAAACAAGCGAATGCGCCGCTCTTCAACAAAACATGATTGTCACCGACGAACCGGGAATTTACATAGAAGGAAGATTCGGCGTAAGAATTGAAGACACCGTTCTTGTAACCGACAAGGGCGGCGAACCGCTTACAAAAAGCGACAAGAGTTTAATTGAGATTTTGGAGGTATAATATGATTTCGAGTACAGATTTTCGCACGGGGCTTACCATTGAGATTGACGGCGGCGTGTGGCAGGTTGTGGATTTTCAACACGTAAAACCCGGAAAAGGCGCAGCTTTTGTCCGTACAAAGATTAAGAATGTGGAGACAGGAGCGGTTGTAGAGCGCACATTTAACCCCAATGAGAAAATGCCTGCGGCGCATCTTGACACCCGCAGTATGCAGTATCTTTATGAATCCGACGGCGCTTACACCTTTATGGATTCGGAAAGTTACGAGCAGACAGAGCTTACAAAGGAGCAGCTTGGGGACGCGCTAAATTACTTAATGGAAAACATGGATGTCAGCATCCAGTCGTTTAAAGGTCGCATTATCGGCATAACTTTGCCTAACTCCGTAAACTTAAAAGTCGTTGAATGCGAACCCGGCGTTAAGGGCAACACCGCAACTGGCGCGACAAAGATGGCAAAAGTTGAAACCGGTTATGAAGTTAAAGTGCCGCTTTTCGTAAACGAGGGCGATGTGTTGAGAATAGATACTCGCACAGGCAATTATATCGAAAGAGCCTAAAAAAAGCCGCGAAAGCGGCTTTTTTTAGGCCCTATAAATATTTGGGCTTGATTTGGCTTCCTCGTTCAAAGATAAGAAGGTAAAAGAAGTGCCAAATTTTCTGTTACTGCATTTTTTATCGTTTATAACCATATCTGATAACACTTCATTATTCCATGCAGCTCTGATAACCGCAAAATCTTTTTAACTGCTGCTCTCGTGTAAGAAATATTCATGGTCTTCCCATCAAACACCCTCTTTTTTAGATATGCCATAAATGAATGCCATTCATATCATAATAGATTTTCGACATAAAAAAAACAAATTCCTATCACTTGCAGGAATTTTTTTTTTTATGTCGAAATGTTGCTTGTATTCTTCAAACATTATAAATTTGGAGGTAAATTTATGATTAATAAACGTTTCCTAAAAGGAATTTTTGCAGGTTTAACTGCGTGTGTTATCGCTTTTGCCGGCTTTTCCGCAAACGTAGACGCCGCATCGCGCGCAGAAATCGCCGCCATTAACGTTAAATCCGCAGCGGATTTTCAGTACTGGAACGATAATTCTCCCACAAAGAAAAAAATAGTTGATTTTGTGGAAAGCGCTATAAACCCAAACAGCCCGGGATTTATTCCTAAAGAAGATAGAATCGCTACCTTTGATATGGACGGCACATTTTACTGCGAAACCGCGCCGCTTTATTTTCAAGAAGTCATGTTTTTCCACCGGGTTCTTGAGGATAAATCATATAATCCACCGGAGGATTTGGTGAAACTGGCCAAAACCATAAAACCTAAAATATACAATAAAGAAAAACTTACAAAAGAAGAGAGCAGACAACATTTTGAGGGGCTCACTAAGGCGTACAAAGGCATGACTCCCGAGGAATATAGGGCGTATGTCAGAAATTTTATGGAAACGAACGAGACCGGGCTTTCAAATTTAAAGCGCGGCGAGGCTTTTTATCTTCCTATGGTGGAAGTTATATCGTATCTTGCAAACAACGGCTTTGACGTATATATCGACTCCGCCTGCGGAGTGCTTACCACTCGCGAACTTGTGGGCGACTTGTTCCCCATTCGATACGACAGAATCATAGGATCCGATTTTCATTTCACATCGACAAATATGGGAAACGATAAACCGGAGGGGCACCTTTACGATAGATTTAACGAAAAAATTGTGATTTCCGGAATTCCGCTTACGGATAACGCAAAGGTGCGTAAGATATTTTCCATATACAACCAGATTGGAAAAAAACCTGTGCTTGCCTTTGGAAATTCAATGGGTGACAGCGGAATGCTCGAATTTACCCTGCAAGACAACAAATATCCTTCGGCGGCGTTTTATGTCTTATGCGACGACGTTAAACGAGAACTCGGAAATTTGACCCGCGCCGCAAGCGATAAGAAATTTGCGGACAGCCGCGGCTGGAACACAATATCCATGCGGGACGAATTTAAAACAATTTACGGCGATAACGTAAAACGTACGAAATAATCTATCTTTTGACAGTTTAACAATATCATGCTATGATACACGGGAATTACTCGGGATAATTCCAAAGGGAAACGCTCTTTGGAAAGCCGTAAAAGAAAGAGCAAGGTAATGATAAGATTAGAGGGTATCGAAAAAACCTATGACA
>JAFXOC010000409.1 GCA_017529085.1 Selenomonadaceae bacterium
GTCTTGACGCTATTTGCTGATGCGCCAAAGGATTTATGCCAAAATCCAAAGTTTTACCGCCGTTTTCAAATGTGATACGGGATTTATTATTTTCGGTTGAAAAGTTTAACTGCCGAGTATCAGCGATAAAATCCGCTCTTGAGTTTCTTTGTCGCTGAAGTTCCGCTCCTAACTGTTCCAATGTTTTTCCTTGTTTCATTGTAATCTTCCCTTTCGTATAAAAATTTGAACACAAAAATACCCCGAACCGTTATGGTTCGGGGTAAAGGACAAGTATTTATGATACTTTCTATGTTCCCTATGCATGGGTTCGCATCAAGTATGCGAATACCTGCTAGGTGTCACTGGTATAGTATATGGTTGAAATTAGGGAGTTTGACGGGAAAAATTTCATCGTATCTCACTTTGTGCCATCATTTAAAACTACATTCCACTCAAAAGCCTTTGCCATTTCATTTCTTGTATCAAAAAATTCAACAACTTTTTCCATGCTTAACATATTTGCATTGTCATTTTCTACCAATGCAACAGCGCATAATTTGCTTCCCTTATCGTATTCGTCCATGTTAATTGTGATTTTGGGATTTTCAGCGCATACTATTGTAACTACGCCGTTTACATCTTGCCAATTTTCTGCGCCATCGTAAATTGAAACAAAAATGAGTATACGCTTTATATCGTCAAGATGAGCATTGCTGATAGAAATCGTTTCTCCATAATACGATTCGCCTGTCTTATCATCGCCGTCAAGCTCGATAAACGGCGGTTTTACGAGACTGCCGAAAGAGTTTCCCAAAGCTTGTACTACGCCTCGTTCGCCGTTTTTTAATTCATAAAGACACGCTAAGTCTAAATCAACGGTTTCATTCCCTTTTAGAGAGGCATTATCTACTCCGTTGTTCCAATTAAGATTTACAATAATGGAATTTTCTGCGTTTGCGCTTGGTTTTTTTAGTATTAAATGTTGACCTACCGAAAGTTCAACTTCCGGCGGCGCAGAATGTAGCGTTTTCTTGTAAGCTTCGGCGTCCTTTTGCTTTTCTTCGCTCACATCTAAGCCATAGTCGCTAAACAAAGATATTACGCCGGCGGGATATGCTTTACCGTTAATACTGTATTCCCATTTAGAATCGGTGTTTTTAAACATTTCGCAAACTACGGCGGCTGAAACATCAGGGAATTTTTCGCCTAAATTATATCGCGTCGGTTCTTCAACTTGGTCTGTTATACGAATATACGCATCTTTTACGTCGTTAAAATTCGTATTCCCCTCTTCGTCATATACAGTTACAACAAAAATAATTCTTTGAATGTAGTCGGGAATTAAATTTGGCGCAACGATTATCTGTTCCGCATCGTTATCGCCGTTTCCTTTGCTTTTATCTCCCGTATGTTTTAAGCAACCCGAAGAATGTTTTAAATTACCGTAAAAAATCAAATCGGAAGATGAATTGAGTTTTCCGTCTTTTTCGAGCATTATAGCGGAAATATCTAAGTCTACATCTTGCTCGCCGTTCCACCCCAAACCCACGACCAATTCGTTTAACTCTGTTTTCATATAATTTTCCTCCATAACGAGTTTAATTTGTGGTGATATTAGATTCCACCAGCTTTGATTTCATATCGTCTATAAGCCATTTTCCGTTAGAATTTATAAGTGTCATCTCGCCCTCAAAGATCTGCGCTTTAGTTGCTTTTTTACCGTCTTCTACGGCGTTGTCCAGCGATTTAATCTTATAGGAGAGTATAGCTTTTGCGGCGTTAATTTCTTTGGGAACAATCTCTAAAACAGACACCCACAACGTATCTTTATGCCCTTGTGCAAATTTTTTCATATCGCCCGCCTGTTTTTTTCTCTTTTCGGTCATATACTTGTAAGCATCTTGAAAACGGCCGTCGGATATGGCTTTATAATAAATATTGGCTATGTTTGTGACTTCCTTTGTAATTTTAGGATCGAATGTATTTTGCGCCGCTTGCGGTGCTTCAATCAGCATTGCCTCGATATATTCAATTTTATCATTTTTGACGGCAAAATTTAACAGTCCATCTTTGTTATCGGTAGTAGGAAATATATATTGATAAAAATTCAAATCTTTATATTTTGAAGTCAGCGCGTTATTCCCATAATTCCTTAAAAGTTCGTTTAAGGACGAACCAGATTTAACGCCTCGTTTGGTTTCCGAATTATCATTCAGCGACCGCAAAAATATAACTTTCCCATTCTTTAGATGCGCCTCAACATTTGAATATTTATA
>JAFXOC010000410.1 GCA_017529085.1 Selenomonadaceae bacterium
CTGCCTTTATACCAACATAAGCAAACGACGCTGCGCACGCTGCCAAAGTACCAAAAATGGCCAGTCCTCCCGTACCGTGAAAAATTTTGTCCAATATGAACCAAGATATTAGCATAATTATTGCAAGTATAAATACTCCCATTGTTTTACCTCCTCCGAAAAATTCCTAACCAAAAATTAACACCAATATAAATACAATTACCGCCAAGCAACCAAAACCTACTTTGCCATCCTTAAAAAGAAAAAAAGCAAGCAAAAGGGAAAAAAGAGCAGGAGATGCTGCATATAATCCGGTAACGAGAATATAAGCTACTACACTAATTAATAGATAAGCAATAAGTTTCATCATTTAAGTAATCACCTCATTTCGACTTAACACCCAACAACTCGTCCACCGTACATCGAAAAAGTTTTGCAAGCTCCACCAATCTATCGGTTCTTGGACTGTTTGCGCCAGTTTCCCATTTTGCTACCGCAGTGCGATTGACTCCCAATATCTTCGCCACTTCTTCTTGACTCAAATCCCTCTTTTCCCTAAATTCTTTGAATTTAATTTTCATCAAAATCCCCCCTTCATATATTGTTGAAATTTTTTACATTATAAGCGATTAAAATTATACAGTCAATAAAAAGAGAATTAATATCACATATTTCGCCGTTACTTCTCACGACTCAATTTTTTCATCTCCCTTTGAAGTTTGATGGTTAAGGTGAGGCACTCACCTTAACCATCACTTTTTAGGTGATGTTAGAGAAAGAGTAAAACATATTGATTGAAACTCACAATGTCAGTATATAATATTTCAAAACGCTTTTGGTGTACTGCCAGAACAATTTTAAAATTTTTTCGCAAACAAAAATGACTATCGCATAAAACTTGCGATAGTCATCACCATTTTCACTCAATCTCCCGTACAAAATTATCTCCTAGCAAATCGCCGATTTTTTTCTTCGCTTTAAATTTCACGTCGTCGTCGATATACATCTGCGCCATCGCAACAGCAACAGCTATAGCCGCAGCATCGTCCGTATATCCCACTACGGGGAGAAGGTCAGGAATAAAATCAATAGGCGAGATTAAATATCCCAACGCGCCTAAAATGGTCGCTTTAACTTTCATGGGACAAGCGGGATTTTGCGTTACATAGTACAGTTGAAACGCCTTATAAATAAGTCCTGCGCCGATGGTTTTTGCGTTTTCCTTTATCTTGTCCCATAATCCCTTGTCTGTGTAATTTTCCGAATATTTATTTAATGTTTTTTCGTCAAAATCCTTTTCGGTATATTCTTTTGCCATTTTAACCCCTCCGTAAAATTTTTTTATTTCTATATTTCCTCTTATTTCAAAAAATTCCTTCCTTTAAATTTTCTTGTTATATGCGCCAAGTTGATTATCAGTTTCCTATATTTGTATATGGGCATCTCTAAAAACTTACTTTTGATGACTCATCGCAACGAATGCGCGGGGAGTCATCAGAGAAATTTAATAGTTTTTAGAGGTTGCCATATATTTTTACGCTATAAGAGAATTAAAATATACAGTTAGCACAAAAGGGATTTAACATTACGTCTTTCCCGCATAGAAAAACTCACATATAATAGACGCAAGGGGTAGATTCGCTATGAACATTACTGCACTTCGTCTCAGAGATTTGCGTGAGAAAAAGGGATTGTCCCAAAACGATGTCGCAAAACTTATAGGAGTAACTCGCGCCGCATACAATAAATACGAATGTGGGGTTTCTCGCCCGGTGAGAAAACTTGAGGAACTGTCCGCGTTATTCAAGGTAAGCGCAGATTATATTTTGGGAAGAGACGAAACTTCATTTGAAAACGAGTTAAAAGCCATCCCTTCTCACGAACACAGTCAAATAAGAAAGTATTTAAATTTAAGCGAAGAAGGACGGCTTATGGTGGATATAATGTTAAACGCCGTATGCGAAAGAGAAAAACGTATTGATTGAGTTCACGAATTCAGTATACGGGATTTTAAAACGTTTTTGGTGTACTGTCGGAACAATTTTGAATTTTTTTGCAAACAAAAATGGCTGTCGCTTTAATTCGCGACAGTCATTTTTTGTGAAACGATAAATTTTGCGCTTGGCTTTTAAACTTGAAGCCAAGCGCAAATATTTTGTCGTTTTACTATATCACTTATGCAATTTTATGAATCCAGCCGGCAGGCGCTTCTATTTCGCCTAGCTGAATACCGCGAAGAGTATCGTAAAGTTTTTTGGTGACTTTACCCATTTCATTCATACCGCTGGGAAGGCAGATTTCCTCACCGTGATCAACGATTTTACCGACCGGAGAGATAACAGCCGCCGTACCGCAAAGACCGCATTCGGCAAAATCTTTAACCTCGGAGAACTTAACGGGGCGCTCTTCAACCTTCATGCCTAAAACGTGCTCTGCCAAATACATAATGGAACGACGAGTTATAGAGGGAAGAATAGAATTAGATTTAGGCGTTACTACGCCGCCATCTTTTGTGATGAAAATAAAGTTAGCTCCTCCTGTCTCTTCCACAAACGAATGAGTTGCGGGATCAAGGAACATATTCTCATCAAATCCGTTGGCATGAGCCGTAACATAAGCGTGCAAACTCATGGCGTAGTTAAGGCCGGCTTTTATATGCCCCGTCCCTTTCGGAGCCGCGCGGTCAAAATCGCTGACGCAAATGGTTATGGGTTTTGCGCCGCCTTTAAAATATGGTCCTACAGTCGTTGTAAACAGACGGAACTGGTATTTAGTCGAAGGTTTCACGCCTATGACTATACCGGATGCAAACATATAAGGTCTGATGTAAAGAGATGCGCCCGTACCGTAAGGCGGGACATAATCCTTGTTAGCCGCGACGGTTTCTTCTACGGCGCGCAAAAAATCCTCTTTGGGAAAAGGCGGCATCTCAAGGCGTTTAGCGGAATCAATCATACGCTCTGCGTTGAGATCGGCGCGGAACGTAACTATATCGCCGTTTTTTTGCGTATATGCCTTAAGCCCTTCAAACACTTCTTGGCAATATTGCAAAATTCCCGCGCATTCGCTTAAACAAACCGTATCGTCTTCTATAAGGCGACCTTTTTCCCATGCGCCATTATCGTAATTTGCCACAAATCGATACGGCGTTTTCCTATAACTAAAATCAAGGTTTTCCCAATCTAAATTCGGTTTTTCCACTTATATTGCCCCTTTCGGTTTTGTGCTAATTATTACTTTCTTCAGACTGTAAGCAAATTAATAAAATTATAATATATTGTTACTCTTCACAGCTCTCCCACCGCCCATTCAAACCGACTCCCTCTAGGAGTGAGTCATTTTTTCCCTTAGAGAGGGGTAGGGGGGATAGCAGTTCCTAGCGAAGAGAATAACAATAATAAGGGTACAATCTGAAAATTTAATAATTATTGATTTCAATGAATTTAATTTTATTCCTTACGAGTTATTCTGTCAAGAGTTTAAGTGTTCTGCTTCAGATAATTTCATAAAAATTTCACAAAAGCATTTTTTAGTTGTATAAAAAAAA
>JAFXOC010000411.1 GCA_017529085.1 Selenomonadaceae bacterium
CAAAAATCATATCTCCCGATGAAGCGCGTGAAGAAGCGGAACAATGGGTACAAAACGGGATTAAACGAATGATAGAAGAAGCGGAGAATATGAAGAAAGAAGCGGAAGAAAAAGGCGATAGCAAAAAGGCAGCCATGTGGGATTTGCGAAGGGCAGCCGCCAATCTCGTACTTGAAACCATAAAATAACAAAAGCCGAAGGGAGCGCATTTATGTCTTATTACTATACGAAAACAAACGACAAAAGCATTTATGCGCTCTATAAAGGCAATAATTATATTATGGACGGCACTTTAGACGAGATAGCCAAAAAAACGGGAAAATCAAAACGGAATTTAAAGCGTTTGACTTGGAAAAGTTATAACGAATGGGTTGAAGAACAAGAAGTTGTTTTTGACAGAAATTTTGAAAATCGTCTTGCTCTTATACTTTTAGAGGATAGTAAGAATATAAAAAAACAGTTCCGTTATCTTACCACAATTCCCGAATATATCTATAAATACATCTTATCTTATTCAAAAGAAAAAAAATTAACAAGAAATCAAGTAATTCTTCAATGTATCGAGTATGCGCTTGAACACAAAGAAGAAAATTTTTTCAAAGAAATTTTGATAGACAAAGAAAGGAAGTAATCATTATGACAATCGAATATCTCCCCCAACACATCAAAGAGGCGGTAATGCGCATAAAAAACAGACAGGAGGATTTTAAATCGGCTGTACTGGAAATTTCGCCGGAGTTTAATGCCGATACGACTATGGCGCAAATAAAGAGTTATGTCCTGCATAAAGCCGATGAAAACGAAGAAAAACGAATACACATATCCGTAATTGAAGCGTCAACGGATTTGATAAAGACTCTCCATTCTTATCTTCATCGTTTAGGCGTTGATAAATTGGAAGTAATTTTAGGACAAGCAAGAACCAATATGAAACTTCATAACGAAAGCGGATTGAAAGAAGATACGGTGAAAATAATTCCGTATGAAGATAAATCCGAATTAACTTCTTTGGAAGTTTGGTTTTCAATAATAGACGAGCAAATACGGCATACAATCAATGTAGGTTACGACTTCGGCAATATTCCAACGGATCAATTACAATTAGATCTTTGTTCCGCTTGCGGAAACACGGTAACTTCTATATGTTCCTTGGTTTTTGCGTCAGGCGTAACAGGCGGTTTTACGGAGTTTGACAACGCAAGCGTTTACGAGGACGAGGATTTTATATCTCTCTAAATGAGGTGAGATAGAGAAAAATGTTTCAAATAAGGAAATTTTTCCTTTGCGGTTTATTGACGCTGTTCCTTTTAAGTTTTCAAAGTCAAGCGTCAGCGGTGAATTTGCCTATTACCTCGCATTTTGGTTGGCGAATCCACCCAATAACCGGGGAATATAAGTTTCATTCGGGATTAGATCTCGGTTACGATTACGGAACAGTAGTCGGAGCGTTATTTTCGGGAATAATCGTGGCAGCTGGAGATTATCTGGATGGATATGGGAAACAAGTGTTGATTTACCATTCGAAAAACAACACATACACCCGTTACGCGCATTTGCAAAAGGTTTATGTGAATGTGGACAGTTATGTAAATCAGGGCGATGCGATTGGCGAAGTGGGTTCTACGGGAAATTCCACAGGTCCGCATTTACATCTTGAATGTATCGTTTTTAACGGAACTCAATACGAATACGCCAATCCTTTAATACTTTGGGAATAATAAATTTTATAGAAAAGGGCGATTGCTATGGCTAATTTGCTAATAAACGAATATCCGCTTATCGTAATTCCTTCTTTAGCAGCAAAAATCGGTTTGAATCAAGCGATTTTTTTGCAGCAGGTTCATTACTGGATAGAGCAAAAGCGAAATATCAAAGACGGGAAGTCATGGGTTTACAATACCTTTGAGGAATGGCAAAAACAATTTCCTTTTTGGTCTGTACGGACGATAAAACGAATCGTAAGCGATTTGGAAGTATCGGGGATTCTCGTCAGCACTTCGATTTATAATAGGCAGAATCTCAACAAAAAGAAATGGTACACCATTGACTACGATAAATTTAACCGTTTAGCGGAAGAACTGGAAATTAACCTCGCTTCACCCGCTAACAACACTATAAATAAATTTTATGATAACGATTTATCAAAAGATGCTGTGGAAAACGCTGTGGAAAACAATGCGGAATTGTGCAAAACCGTCACTTTCGATAATGACAATCTGCCCTCCTCCATTGTGTCAAATTGCCCCGCTCCATTGTGCCAATTTGACACTCTCGATAGTGACAAAATTCTAATTTCTACCAATATAACAGAGATTACAACAGAGAATACTACAAAGATTACATCAGACATCACCCCCCCTTACCCCCCAACAGAGCAAAGTATATACAATAAGGATAAAGAAGAAGGGGAAAAAGAAAAAATTCAATCCGATCTCGTATTGAAAAGGCTTTATGAAGTTTATGCAAGATTACACCATAAGCCAACAGAAACCGAAAAAAGGCGATTATGTCTTATCTTCGAGGCTCAAGGCGAAAAAGCTACAGAATACGCCATTCTTTGCTCGGAAGGGAAAAATTCGCCAATGGGATATATTATCGCCATTTTGAAAGATAAAAGCATTTTTTCGGCTTTGACGAAAGGGGAAGGGAATAATGCGGGATTGCAGTTTAGAGAAAATAGATTTTCAAACAGTTATGCAAAATCAAACAAAAGCAGACCGGGATTCGACACTTTACCCAAATCAGCGGAGGAATCCAAATTCTATAATCTTGTCCCGTGGTGAAAATATCGTATACATAAAAAAAGAGTTTACACTCAAAGAATACGGCATTTATAAGCGATTCAAGGATATTACCTTTTCGGAAATCGAAAGAATCGGATTGCCGAACAATCCTTCCATTCGCAAAAACTACAGAATTGTCAAAGACTACGCAAAGCATATTTACGAGAACATTGAAAACGGCGTAGGACTGTTTATGCTCGGAGATTGCGGTACGATGAAAACCACTATGTCCATAGCCGTCATGCGGGAACTTATAGACGATAATGTGGATTATCCACCGTCATGCTATTTTATTTCCATGACCAATTTATTGGACACGATATTCAGCATGAACAACGCCAGTAAAGAAGAAGCGGCTCGATTTGAGAGGAAAATCCGAAATACGGATCTGCTTGTAATTGACGATTTAGGCTCGGAGAATACGGAATATAACTGGGTGAAAAGCAAGATAGATTCTATCATCACAGAGCGGTACAACCGTATGCTTCCATGCATTATTTCCTCCAACCTAACCTTTGATGAACTTGCAAAGACTTATGCTTCAAGGATTATAGACAGATTGAGAAGCGCTAACAAGGCGTTGATTTTCAGCGGTCAATCCGTTAGATCATAAAATATATAAAATCCCGTCCACAATGGACGGGATTTTGAAAGGAGTTTTTATGCGATATGGCAATCTTTAAAGAAAAACCGTGTTTTGACTTGTATGTAGCGGAGCAAGCGTTACGGAACTATTACGATTATTACAAGTATGACAAAGAGCGATCTTTGGAACAAATGTCGGAATTGGCAAGGACGGCAGACTCGGACGAAGAAAACCTAAAGCGAGTTTATCTTAGGTTTGGTCGAACGCTTACGGATTATAGACTTATCGGCAGTTATCTCGCCAGTTTATCCGAAAGAGAGCGAAACTTTTTGTTTTATCGTTATTGCAAGAACGAAAAATATTATTGGATTTCGCAAAAACTCTATGTTTCAATATCCTCTCTTTGCAGTTGGAACAACAAATTTTTATCGGATTTAAGTCAGATTTTGGCGTATAACTTAAACGAAAAAGATGTTTTTTGTTATGTGAAGGTTATGAATGTGGTATGCAGTCTTGATGTCAGGATAAATATGTTGCTGTTAAGTCAAATAGATGTGGATCAAGATTTATTATGTTATCTTGACACAAAAAGGACAAATTATCGAAAACTCATGCGGGAACAAAACAAAATATTGTGTTCTTCCAAAAAGAATTTGCATTATCAAATAATCTCGGAAAAACTTTTGCACCATACCGACAGCGTTAAATCGCTTTGCCAAAAAGTACAGCAATCGGATAATGTCGTTGGTTGGCATTTAAGGAAATACGAGAACAAAATGAAGAAATATTTGGTATAATTGGACGAGGCATATTTTTTTAGGTAAGGTTCGGCAGACAATATAAATGTAAAATATGATATAAAATCCCGTCCACAATGGACGGGATTTTTAAATTTATCAAAAAATCGTTTTCAAGTTATTTTCAAAAGTCAAGAAAATCCGAAAAAATTTGATATTTATTTTTGATACAATAAGCGTAAAAAAATAGGGGGAAAAAAGTGAAACAGAAAAATTATCCAAAAATTATGGGCATAAATCGTAGACTGATAACGGCTACATTAGGCTTTTTCCTTTTCATATTTATCTTTTTTGGTTTTTTACGCATAACATCTTCCTTAAAAAGCGAAGAAACATGGTTTTATTTCAATCAAACGGAAAGTTTGCCCGTTGGAATTTATATGAAGATACCGCAGTTTGTTTTAGACTTGCAAGGCAAAACGCCTACCGTGCAAAAGGGCGATTATGTAGCTTTTCTGCCTAACGAGAAAACTCTAAAACTGGCGAAGGAAAGAAAATATATTGAAGAAAATATGGTTTTTCTAAAAAAGGTCGGAGGAATCGAGGGTCATATTTGGTCGATAGAAAAGACCGATAGTGAAGATAGCGAGTATTCCTTTTATTTAAACTTTGCTTATTACGGCAAAGTGTTTACGGAGGATAAATACGGAAGAACAATGCCGATACAAACGGGAACATTTATGGTCGGCAAAGGTTTTTTCTTGCCCGTAGGCGAAGCGGAAAGAAGTTTTGACGGCAGATATACGGGAACCGTCAAATTATCAAATATAAAAGCTATTGTAACGCCTGTTTTTACGGGATTACATTGGTAGAAAGAGTGATAACATGGGGATTGCGAGAACTATTTACACTTTTGACATTGTAGGCTATGACGCTTATTTTGACGATGTATTGCCGGATTTGCAAGCGATTTTGTCAAAGGAAATAGCGGACGAAAATTATTCGTTTCTCATAGCCATAAACGAAGCGGTTTGCAATGCCGCAAAATATTCCGTGTACGGTTACGATCAAGCCAGAATTTCGATAGAGTTGGTTGTAACTCCCGAAGATATAACGGCTTCGATAAAAAGCAAAACAGAGCCTTTTGACGCTTTGGAATATCGAAATAATCTAATAAAACTAAAAGATAATCCTAATTATAAAGATATGCCGTGGTCGGAATACACGGGATTATCCTCCAAAAGTCGAGGCTTCTGGATGATGATGATGGCGGTTGACTATTTTATTATCAAGGCTGACGGGGACGAAATAAGGTTAAATATTTCCCTGCCTTGCAGAAAAGAAGAAATATCAAGAACAATCGGCGAACTTGTACCAAGATTTTTTGTAGAAAAAGACGGGGTGATCTCTTGATTCCTTCACTATTGCTTGTGTCAGAAGATCCGCAGGATTTTTTAAAGAAAGGCTTACGAGAGATAATGGAAGATACGGCGCAAGTTATTACATCAGGGTCGGGGTTGGAAGGACTTTTGAAGTTTCAGGAAACTTCTCCCATGCTTGTAATTGTCGATTCGGATCTTCCCGATATATGCGGAGCGTCAATCACTTCCATTATAAAAGATACTCCCGAAGGGAGAAAAACCATAGTTTATTTAATAAATGTCAGGTCGCTGTTGCTGAATGTAAAAGCGGACAGGCTTATAAGCGCTCCTATAAATTACGAAGTCTTGTTTGAACAAGTACATCAGGATTTTGAAAGGAAGTTGTTTTATCATACCCGTTCTGCCGAAGTGGAGCAAGCTATTTCCAATCAACAAGGGATGCTTCCTTCAAAATTGAAGCATGATAACTTTGAGGTGGATTTTTTATACAGTCCTTACAATACGCTTTCGGGCGATGGAATGTTTTACTGGTATCCCCCGCCAACCGATACTAAAAATGTTCTTTATGGTTTTTTATTCGATTGTACGGGGCATGATTTATCCTCGTACGGTCAAGCAGGTATGGTATGGGTAACGCTTCGACACCAACTTGATTTCTTACAGAAAGATATTTACTCAAATTTAGCTATGGTGCTTGACAGCGTAAATAAAGACACATTCAGGTTTTATTGCAATTCGGACGAACCTCAATTAACCTCTGTCATAGTGTTCTGCGTAGATTTCTTGAAGAAGGAACTTAGATTTGCTCCCGCAGGGGCGCCGGAAATTCTTATAAAAAAGGAAAACACGCTGAAACGAATACAGACTTCAAGCCACCCGATAGGATTTTCCGAAGATACGGAATACGAAGAAAAATCCGTACCTTTGGAAAATGTAAAAGAAATTATTTTTTCAACGGACGGTTTAAGCGAACTGTTTTTATGCAATCAAGAGGGAAGATTTGTGTTACACGAGGCGAAGCACGATGATGTATCTGCAATTTTCATAAAACTAAAAGATAAAAACCCGTCCACAATGGACGGCATTTAATACAAATTACGATATAAAAACCCGTCCACAATGGACGGCGTTTTATAAAATATAGGATATAAAAACCCGTTCATAATGGACGGGATTTAATGCTAAATGTGATATAAAATCCCGTTCACAATGGACGGGATTTAGAAAGGAAGGAGATTTTTCCATGAAATATGTGACGGTTGACGGCGATACGATGATTTTATCCGTGCCGGGGAATTATAAGTTTTCAATTACAAAGGCTATTGATTACGAGGTACAAACGGCGTATCAAAACGGTTGCACAAAGGCTGTTATAGATTTTAACGACACCACAACGATGGATTCGGCTTCGCTGCGTCAGCTTACAAAGATTTATCGTCAGGTAAACAAAGAGAATTTCTCGGCGAAAAACGCTAAGGGTCTGGTACTTGCGGTTCTTAAACAAAACAATCTGGAAAATTGGCTTAGATAAAGGGGGAATATTGTTTGCTTGCAATTTATTTACAGCCCGATTCTGTAAAAATCGTTCAAGCTAAACTAAGGAAAGATAATATTCTTGATGTTCAAGATTATCTTAACGCCGAAGAATCTAGCGAATTATCGAACGATAAAAAATATTTGGATATGCTTTTGAATTTCTCCGAAGGAACATATAAAGAAGATGTTGAGGCTTTCGCCGAATTATTCAGGGAAATAAAAAAGATACCGAAATATAAGCGGGAGAACATTTACATAGTATTGCCGGATTTCATGTTTTACATGGTGGATTGTTTTACCTACGACAAGGATATGGATATGGAGCCGCAAATTCGTTCCTTCGTCAATATTGACCTCGATCAAATTTACTATTCCATGCCAATACTGACGAATCCCGCTCCGCAGGAAAACTGCGCCACTATCTACGCTATCGAAAGAAAATACATCGACTTTATCATTTCAGCCGCCGAGGTTGCCCGTGTAAGACTTGCTTCGGTTGAGGCGGCGAGTATTTCTTTCCTTAGAGCAAGCGGGATTTTTCAAAAAGAGGAATTTATATTCCAAGGTTTTGAGAAACACGCAACAATGATAGCGTACAGTTCTATCGCAGGATTATTCGCTATGGATGTGCCGGAACTGGCGCTTGAAAATCTGGGATATTTGCCGGAACGGGATCACGCAGAAGCCTTAATAAAGGCGAGTATTATTCAGTTTGAAAATACTGCGGAACAGACTTTCACCAATATAAACGATGATATTCCCATTACCCTTTTGGCGAATCCTATCTTGATTGAGAGTTTTAACGCCTTTAAAGAAAGGGAAGGAAAACGGCAACATTTCGCGCCTTTTATCCTTTCGGAAATTCCCGAAAACGAACAACAAGACTGGATGGCGGTCGTTGGCACTCTCTTACAATCCATAGAATTTCCAAATTTAAGTTACGGCGATTCTGTTGTGATTGACGATTACGAAAGAGTTTTGTCGGGAAATATCCTGCCGGACGATATTCAAAAATCCTCCAAAACCTATCAATTATTGTCAAAGATAAAGAGAACGAGTTTTATCGGCTCTGTCGCTATGGGGGTTGTTTTCTTAGCTGAATTGATAGGGATTTTCGCATTGTCAACCGTGGAAATTCCACCGAGTTTAGAGCAGGAATATCAAGAAGCGCAGGAAAACAGCAAGCAATTAGATACGGAATTGCAGGTATTTGAATTGGCGGCGAAAGAACATCAATATCCGCTTCAAGGGATAAAAGCCGTTATAGATAATCGTCCGAAGGATATTGGATTTTTGTCGGTGCAAGTCGGCGGCGATGGAAAAAATGTCGATGCGAACTGGGTACGCCTAAAAGTAGTGGCGCAAGATCCGTTATTGTTCCAATCTTATCTTTCCGCGCTTCAAAACGATGAACGCTTTGGAAATGTGGTAATTTCGGAAATTGACGCAAACGATTCTGCCGGAATTAAAACGGCAAATATAACGCTTGCTAAGGGGAAGGTGACGGAATGAACGATTTATTGGCGTATATCCCCAACCTAAAGGAACATAAAAGGTTGCTCATAAATGTTGTTGTATTCATTCTCTTATCTTTCCTCGTATCTTATACCACAAGTCATCTTTTAATATCCTATGCGGATTTGAAAGAAACGGAAGAAAAAATGGAAACAATGGAAAGATTTGTTACGGAATATAAGCAAAAAACCGAAAAGGCGAAGGAATTTCCTTTTCGTCCCGTAGCTTCTGACAATGTGGACGATGTGCAAACAAAAATCATATTTTCCGTTCAGGCGTTAAACTTGCAATTAAGCAGCTTAAAAGAACTTCCCGCAAAGAAGGAGCAACACGGCAGAGCCTATGAAATTGAGTTTGTCGGCGGGTACAACGAAACTATGAAATGCTTGCAAAAATTCGGTTCAAACGATGCTTTGGTTGGGTATCGCAAACTAAATATGCAATCGAAGGACGGCAAGATTCACACGAAACTTGTCTATAAAATTTATACAAAGTGAGGTGTGAACATTGGACATAGATTTAAAAAAATTAACAACTAAGCAAAAAGTAGCTTTTTTCGTGCTTCTGCCTAGCGCAATTCTCATGTTTATCATCGGAATAGTAAGGGGCGATCCCGATGATAAACCTTCGCCGCCTAAAACGGAGCAATCGGCAATAAGCAACGCTAAATCCGCAAAAAAGAATGTTGAGAAAAGCGACACGGGCGAAAAAGGCGAGAAGAAATCTTCAAAATCCAAAACGGACGCTTCTTCTCTCGCATTGGCGTTTAACAATGTGGATATTGGTACGGTAAATCCGTTTATTGAAATCTCACAGCTTGTAAAGGCGAAAAAAGAAGCGGATAAAACCAATGCGCCGAACGGAAGTACAACGCCTGCGCCTGTTCCCGTTATAACCAGAAACAGAACTTCCTCAACTCAAAGCGTTCCGTTACCTTCAATTCCCGCAAGAAACGGCAATACATCAAATAATAGGAATGTGCCAAACAGACCGCAAGATTTAAACGCCAGACAAGCAAAACCTGTTACCGTTCAGGGCGTTTTAACGGGCGAGGACGGAAAAAACATGGCTATTATGAGCGATGGCAAGGTTGTAAGCGAGGGTGATGTTTACGGTGACGGAAGAATCGCTTTTATCGGCGGTGACGGCATACAATTCGACAATGGGAAAACTATGGAATACAAATAAGGAGTGGTTTTTTATGAAGTTGGTATCTAAGAAGAAT
Source organism: Selenomonadaceae bacterium (assembly GCA_017529085.1). GTDB lineage: Bacteria > Bacillota > Negativicutes > Selenomonadales > Selenomonadaceae > RGIG9201. The sequence continues at coordinate 9,765 of JAFXOC010000411.1, forward strand.
TTATTGGTGTTACCTTTGGCGCTTTCGATTTCTTGGGTTTCGCCGATATTTACGAATCCTGCTTTTGCGGAATCGACAAACAACGAGGTAAGCCAAAAAGCCGAAAATCAAGAAAACGCTGAACGAGGGAAATTCTCGGAACGAATACAAAAAATCATAGACGATTATTATAAGGAACAAGAGGCGAAAGAAAAAGCCGAACAAGCGAAATATAATTCGCCTCCAAATTCCGTCCAAAGTGGACAGGGTAACAACGAAATAACTTCCGTAAATCAGGTTGAAGTCTACAACAATCCTCCACCCGTAGAGCGTCCTCTCATACAAGAAGGGCGTTACAATTTCGATTGGCAAGGTACGCCGATCGCTTCTTCGATTTACGCCGTGGCGAAAATCGCCAAAAGAGATATTGTCGTGAACGGGGAATTGAACGGAAAAGTCTATATTTCCCTTCATGATGTCACTTGCAACGAGGCTTTGGATTATCTAAGCAGAGCCTTTAACTTTAACTGGGAAGTGGACGAAAACACCAACGCCATTTTGGTCAGCACGGAAAAGAAAATGCTTCAATCAAGAACATTTAAAATCCGTCACGCTATGGATATGGCAAAAGTAAAAGACGAAATGGTTTCTTTGGGCATAGAGCAAAGCAAAGTTTACGCCAACACGGAATCCCGCACGGTTTCGGTAACGGGTACGCCGCATAATTTAAAGCAAGCCGAAAGAAGATTGGCTGAAATAGATAAACCCGTAAGTCAATGCTTGATTTTGGCTCAACTTATCGAGATGAATCACGGCAAAGACTTAGACCTTGGCATACAGTACAGTTTGCCTACTTATTCCCATACGGGAACGACTTCGGGCAAAACAAACAGCGACAGTTTTCACGGGAATTGGCTTGAAAAGCTGACCTTTTCTGCAAGTTCCGCCGCCAATAAAGCATTGTCAAAGGGTAATGTCATAAGCAGGCCCATGATTATGATTATGAACGGGCAGGAAGGAAATGTTTTCTTCGGCGATAATGTGCCTATTCTTTCTTCTACGGCTACAACATCTTCGACAAACATAACCGTAACCTATCAACAGGTAGGTACGAAATTGGTTATAACTCCCGCTATCAATGAAGAATCGGGAGAAATCGCCATGAAAATAAATACGGAAGTTTCAAATATCGCCCAATGGATGACTAACGGCGGTACTCGCGCTCCGCAGATTGCGTCAAGAACGGCTACGACTTCCGCACATTTACGGTCGGGGCAATCTTTCGTTATCGGCGGTTTAATGAGCGCAAGCGAACTTGACAACCTTTCGGGTATTCCGGGACTCATGGATCTTCCCATTTTGGGCAAACTTTTCCGTTATCACTCTAAGAGCAAGGAATACGCCGAAATTTACATTATGATAACCCCCTATCTTGTCACGGATGAAATTGATCCCAAAGAAATTTTAAGAAAGGCGGGGAAATAATGGCAAGCGTTGACAAAATAGAAAATCACTTTCTGGAGCAGATGAAAGCTACGGGGCAGTATGTCAATGAGTCCCTTTCGGAAATGGACATTTCAGAAGAAATTCTAAATTCCATTCCGAGGGAAGTGATTATCGAACATCATCTTTTTCCGTTAAGAAAAGAAAACGATATTTTGGTACTTGTCACCGACACGCCTCAATCCCTAAAACAAAAAGCCGCCATACAAAGAAAGTTGAATATTCCCATAAGGCTTATTTTAGCTTCGGAAGAAAATGTGCGATTGGGTTTGATGAAATTCTACGGGATTTCAAAACTGACGGTCGTGGGCATGAGAAAGCAGAAGAATGTGGAAGTCGATATGACGCCGCAAAAGAGCAAGATAAACGCCATGCTTCAAGCCGCCGCTTCAAAAAAGACTTCCGATATTCACATTTTGCCGACTTCTGGGGGCGTGATGGTTTATTTCAGGATAAACGGTCACATGACGGATATGACTTCCGAATTTGGGTTTGAGGCAAGCGAAGCCGCAAATATAACCAACCTTTTAAAGCAGATGGACGAATCGGGAAATGCGGATATTTCAAAGTCAAATATGCCTAACGAGGGTTCGTTCTTTATATCGCACGGTAACGAAGCGATTTTCGTCCGAATGGAAACTTTACCCATAGGCAACGAGGGCGAATGGCAAAAGGTGGATTTACGCTTGTTGCCGCAAGCGAACGCAGGAACACAAGCGAAAAAATTAGAGGATATAGGCTATAACGATGAAGATTTGGCGGCGATAAAAAGCGCTCTTTTCAGAAACGCAACGGGAATGTTCATCAATTCGGGTCCGACAGGCTCCGGGAAAACTACTTCCCTTTACGCTCAAATTCACTTCGTTCGAGAGGTTTTAGGCGAGGAAGTCCATGTCATAACCATAGACGATCCCATTGAAATTCGTGAGGAACGATTTACACAGGTGCAAGTCAGAAAGGCGAAGAATGAGGATATTTCCCTTACGGATTTGAAAATTCTTTCGGCTTCCCTGCGTTCCGATCCAGACATTATCCTCTATAACGAGATACGAGATAAAGACGGCGCTCTTGTTGCCATGCAAGCCTCCGCTACGGGGCATAAACTCTTTTCTACGGTTCACGCCGCCGATTGTATTCGTACCATTTCACGCCTCTTGGATTTAGATGTATCAAAAACGACTCTGTTATCGGAGTTGAAGATGATAATTTCGCAGCGTCTTGTTGCGAAACTTTGTCCTTACTGTTCCCGTCCTCACAAAATTTCTAAAGAGGAAAAAGAGATTTTGACAACGGAGGAAACGCAGTTTTTAACGGGAAGCAACGCCAATTTAAGAGAACACGGGAGCAGCGAGGATATAAGAAACTGTCCTCATTGTACTCACGGTTCTATCGGACGAACGGCTATCGCCGAATATGTAGTTTTTAATATGGATATTAGGGATGCTCTTTTAAATCAAAGGAGTTTCAAGGAAATTCACACGGTTTTAAAAGCCAACGGCTATAAAACCATGTGGGAAAAAGGTTTGCCCCTTGTGAAAGCCGGAGTTATCGAACTTTCGGAGTTGATAAGGGTTATTGGTAAAGAACTTTGATATGAGGTGAGATTTTATGACAAATACCAATCAAGTCAAGGATTTGTTTCAGCTATTCTCAATTTTGCACCAATATGTCAGCGCAGGAGTCAATCCGCTTGACGGTATAGCTCTTTACGCTCAAAACAGCCGTCCTAGCGTAAAAGCGATTTTGGAAGATGTGTTGGTAAATGTGCGAAAAGGTAACGACTTGCCAACGGCGATGGAAAAACACCCCGAATTTTTCCCTTCTTTCATTACTCAAATGCTTAGAGTGAACGATAAGACAGGACAATCGGATTCCATTTACGAAAGCATTGAACAGACTCTTGAACAGGAGATTGATTTACGGCGAAATGTCGGTTCGGAAATGATACCGATAGTCGTGCTTTTTATCGCCCTTATAGCGGCGTTTTGCGTGGCGGTTTTCTTCGTTATCCCGATGATGGGCGAGATGCTTAGGGATATGGGCGTTGAACTTCCGCTTCTTACAAGATTTTTCATAGGCGTAGCGGATATTGCCGTCAATTATTGGTATTTAATCCTTATCGGCGCAGGAGCGTTGATAGCGGGTTATTTCCATATTCGCTTCAACAAGCCTCGACTTTACGCAAAGATTTTGCTCAATTTGCCATTTTACAAACTTATCGCTTTCAACCAAATTCAATATCGTTTCGCAAGAATCTTCGGTCTTTGCATAGAAGCGGGTATCGAAACAAGCAAGGCTCTTGAATATACGGCTTCCGCCGCAGACAATATTTTGCTGAAAGATTTGTTGTTGGAAGCAAATAATTCTATCAACAAAACAGGCGCAGATCTTGTTACGGCGATAAAGAAAGCGAACGGCGACAATGTTTTGGACGCTTCTTTCTACACTATGCTTGAAGCGGGTAAAAACGGCAACATGGAACACATTTTAGCGAAACGCGCCGTATACTTCAAGAAACAGTTGTTGGCGGTTTCAAAAACCTTCGGCACGAAACTTTCCCTTACTTTGATTACGCCGGGATTTGTGCTTCTGATTGCGGTTTTCCTTTCCGTTTATATGCCCGTATTTTCGCTTATGGGAAAAATCGGAACTCAAGGCGGGGGGATTTAAAATGAAATGGAAACAAAGGGGAATGAGCATTATTGAAATGTCGCTTTGCGTTGTGGCGGTAATATTCATGATGGCTGCGGCGATGTATTTTATTCCCGATTTAATTTCCACTTCACGAGAGGAAAGAGCCGTTGCGGAAACAGCCGCCCTTGGCGGTCTTATAAGTCAATATCACATGGAAGTTGGGGAATATCCCAATTCTTTAAACGATTTGACGAAGGAAAACGGTCAATATGGTCCGTGGATTCACAAAATACCTACGGATTATTTTAGCAAAGGGGGAGCGTACAATTATATTCACAACGATAAAAAATTCGTAGTGTTTAGTTCAGGAAAAAATCAATCGCCAGAATCAAGTTTGGCAAACGGAATTTCAGGCGATGATGTAGGCGTTGTAGGAAGATAGGGAGGAACTTTATGTTTATTCAAATTGAAAATGCGGTAAATTTCAACAGGAAACGCAAACTCGGAAAATTAAAGGGCGTGGCTCTTGCAGAGTTGGCTATGTACTTCATCGGTATTCTTTTCGTTATCGGCGTTGCTTACATGAATTGGCCGACAATCCGAAACTTTTTCCGTGCGGGTTCTCAATGGCTCGAACTTCGCAATATGCAAAGCGCCGCCACAAGTTATACTTCCCTTCGTTTGGACGCTTCCGCTCCGACTTCGGCGAACGACTTGATTAACGGCATTGAAGCGGCTGACGCTGTTGACGGTCAGAAGCATGACAGCTTTATGACACCTAAAAGCGGTCGTTGGAAGGAAGGAAGCTATACGGACGCTTGGGGCGAAGAATTTACTTTTGCGGACGAGGATGACGGCGGTCACAGCATAACTTCAAATGGTCCGGACAAAACATACGGCACGGACGATGATATTGTTGTTTACTACTAAGACGGCGTAAAAATAGGGCAGTCATTTTTGGCTGCTCTTTGCGCTATTATGAAAGGAGGATTTATATGCGTAAAAAATATAAATACGCAGGGTTCGCCCTTGTCGGAACGGTAGCCGCCATTGTCGCTTGGATTACCATGTCTTACGGTATGTTTATGGCGCAGAACGCTCAATTTGAAATGTTGATTTCCGGGAAGGATTCCATAAACGCCCAAAAATTAGCGGAAGTTGACGGCTCGTTGTTAAGGCTCGTGCCTTACGATGAACTATCCAACGGTTCATCTCTTGCGGAACTCAATTTACATCACAGTCGAAGTGCGATGAAAAGCGTTAAAACCGATAAAGTCTGGCAGGACGAAATAAGAATCGGCGGCGAAAAGAACAACGGTACTGATTCAAAATACGGCAATTATCGAATCGCTACGGTGAACATTTACAAAGAAGGAGATGTCACCCCTAGGTTTTCTTTGCAAACTCCCGTTTTAAGCTATTCGCAACCTTATATTAGGCAGGAAATTGACGAATTTATAGAGGAACGCAAGAAAAAAGACAGAGAACTTGAAGCGAAAGATCGGGCACTTGAATCTAAAGACAAGCAGCTTGAAGCGAAAGACAAGCAACTTGAAGCCAAAGACAGAGAATTAAACTCAATGCTTGATTCGGTCGAAAGCGATATTCGCTCACAGCTTCCCTTATGCCATTGTCCTCCTTGTCCTTTGACTCCCAACATTGTGGAAAAACATATTCAAGGAACCGCTTCATCGGGGGGAACACCTTAAAAAAGGAGGCGAGATAAATGAATTGGAAAAAGATATTTTCAAGAAAGTATAGCGGCGTTGCGTTGGTCGGAACGACAGCCGCCATTGTCGCTTGGATGCTTCTTTCTTACGGGATATTCACGGTGCAATCCAGTCAGTTTCAAATGTTCGTGTCAAGTCGCGATTCGGTCAATGCGAAAAAGTTAGCCGAAGTGGATGCGGAACTTTTAAAATTAGTCAATTATGACGATATACAAAACAGTTCTGCGTTGGGCGAATTGAATTTGCATTTGGGTCGGAGCGATATGAAAACGGTCGCGCTTGACAGCGGTCGTTGGCAGGACGAAATAATAATAAGCAACGAAATGGGAGGCAGCGGCGATTCCCAATACGGCAATTTTCGTGTTGCTACGGTAAATGTCTACAAGGAAGATGAAACTGAACCCCGTTTTTCAATGCAAGTGCCTATTCTAAAATCGGGGCAAACATATTCAAAAAAGGATTTCGATGATTTTATCGAGGAATTGAAGAAAAAAGACAAAGAATTAGAGGAAAAAGACAAGCAGTTAGAAGCGAAGGACAGACAGTTAGAGGCGAAAGACAGACAGCTTGAAGCCAAAGACAGCGAACTTTCTTCTAAAATTTCTTCTTTAC
>JAFXOC010000412.1 GCA_017529085.1 Selenomonadaceae bacterium
AGAAAAAACTTTAATAAAATTTAATTTACAAGTTTTATAAAAACTGTAATTTTAAGCTTATTAAAGTTTTTTCTTTCTCTTTTCTTTGTTACTTTCTTTTCTCTTTCTTTTTTACAAAAAAGAAAGAGAAAAGAAAGTAAGATACTAAATCTCCATTACTATAGGCATGATCATGGGACGGCGGCGGGTTTTTTCGTAGAGGTAGCGACCCAGAGCGTCGCGGACATTGGTTTTTATCAGAGACCATTCGGGAATTTTTCTGCCTGTCGCTTCTTTTAGAGCTTGCTCGACTTTTTGTCTTGCGCCGCTCATTAATTCTTCGGATTCTCTTACATAAACGAAACCGCGGGAAACTATATCGGGACCTGAAATTACTTCTCCCGTGGCGTGGTCCATGGCGACCACTACGATTAAAATACCGTCTTGAGAAAGCTGACGGCGATCGCGAAGGACGATGTTTCCGACGTCGCCAACGCCTAAACCGTCAACCATAACCATACCGGCAGTGACCCGTCCCGCAACCGTTCCCGTATCTTTTGTAAACTCAAGGACTTGACCGTTTTCTCCTATAAAGATATTTTCTTTAGGCATACCCATTTCGCGAGCAAGTTTAGCGTGTTGCACCAAATGATGGTATTCGCCGTGTACGGGGATAAAAAATTTTGGGCGAATTAAATTGTGCATTAACTTTAATTCTTCGCGGCTGGCGTGACCTGAAACGTGAATTCCTTCGTTTCTGCCATATATAACGTTCGCGCCTAATTTCATCAAATTATCTACGGTTTTCGCCACAAGTTTTTCATTGCCCGGAATTGGCGTTGCGGAGATTATAACCGTATCGTCCGGCACAATGCCGACTTTTTTGTGGTCCGATTGAGACATTCTGGTTAAGGCTGACATAGGCTCGCCTTGAGAACCGGTGGTTATTATGACGATGCGGCTCATAGGGTAGTTGTTAATTTCGTCAATATCTATGATCGTACCTTCGGGGGCGTGAATGTACCCAAGTTCAAGAGAAATGGTCACCACGTTCACCATGCTTCGACCCAAGATGGCAACTTTTCGTTTGTAACGTACAGCAGTGTCTATAACCTGCTGTATACGATGTACGTTTGAAGAGAAAGTCGCAACTATAATGCGTTGCCTTGCGCCGTGAAAAGCCTTGTCAAAAGCTGCGCCGACAGTGCGTTCGCTTTGTGTGTGACCGTCGTTTTCGGAATTGGTGCTGTCAGCCATTAAAACCAATACGCCCTTGTTGCCAAGGTCTGCAAATCTTCTGAAATCTGTCATTTTGCCGTCAATCGGCGTATAATCAAGCTTAAAATCCCCCGTATGCACAATCATCCCCAAGGGAGTTTTGATAGAAAGCCCCACAGCGTCGGGGATACTGTGATTGACTCTGATAAACCCAACGGTAAAACTACCGACGTTTATAATGTCGCCTTGATTGACCCTGTGAAGATTATTGGAATCCACGCCGTTTTCTTTCAAGCGCCCCTCTAAAATTCCCAAGGTGAGACGCGTGCCGTAAACCGGAACCGAAAACTGTTTTAAAATAAACGGCAGAGCGCCTATATGATCTTCGTGCCCGTGGGTCAGAACGATTGCCTTAATGCAATTCTTATTTTCCAAGAGATAAGTAATATCGGGGATAACCAAATCCACGCCCAGCATATCTTCTTCGGGGAACATGAGCCCCGAATCGATAACGATAATCTCGTCGTCAACGCGAATAACCGTCATGTTTTTTCCGATTTCGCCGAGACCGCCCAATGGTATAATCTGTAACTTTTGCTGTTTTGCCAAAAAGACACCTCCGTAAAAGGGAAAGGGAAAAGCGTCCTTAAAAACCTTTGCATCCCCGCCGAGCAAAGGCTCTTTAAAAATCCCGTTCCTTGTAAAATTTTTCCGAACCAAACCAGAAAGGCATACTATCCTTATTCATTTGTCATTCCCGCCACCGAACGCGGGCAAAAAACTAAGAGAAAGTAAAAAACCGTCCGTCCATAATTCGCTGATTTTATTCTAACATTAAAAACAGGATTTTGTAAAGCTTTTCTTACTTTGCAATAATTTTTCTTGAAAAATTAAGTTTAATGGTATAAAATCTGCACAAGCAACCTCTAAAAACTAATGGATTTCACTGATAGCTCCCCGCCCCTTCGGGGCGGGGAGCTATCAAAAAGTATGCTTTTATAGATGCCCTATATAAGATTTAGCATGAACCCCCAAGGAGGATCAACATGATAACCAGAAGAAACTTTATCAAAATGGCGGGCGCAGCGGCTGTGCTTACAGCCCTTCCCGGCTGCGGGTCGGACGCCGCCAAAAACGACAACAAGAAAGGCGATGGAAAGATGAAAGAAAAAGTTGCGGGCACAGACGGCGATAAATATATTCCATACGACAAACGCGACGGCAACGAATCTGTAGTATATTTCACCAGAGATTTATCTGCGGCGGGATTATTAAAAATTTTCGACAAAGTAAATGAAAATCTAACGGGCAAAGTCGCAATAAAACTGCATACAGGCGAGATCGGAAGAGCACACGTCTGAACTCCAGTCACAACGTGATATCTC
>JAFXOC010000413.1 GCA_017529085.1 Selenomonadaceae bacterium
GTCGGAATTATATGCTTCCGCATCCATACCGAAAAGGTTTTGGTTCTCGCCTGAGGCGATTTCGCCGTCGGTGTCTACCGAACGTTTATAGCGAATATACGAGCCGCGGTACTCGTCCGTGGCGCCGTTGGAGCTTGAGCCGAAGTCAAATCTTGCCCCTACGCCGTTCTCTCCCGTCGCGGTCACTTCGCCCTCTTGATTTATAACTTGGTTGCGACCGTAGGACACCATAAGCCCGTTGCCCCGCGCGCCGTTTGCGTGAATTTTGGTATCCTTCGCTATGTTTATCGTATTCTCCGAGCCGTCAACCCGAACGCCCACCGCGCCGGTACCGTTTGTCAAAACATTGGCGGCTTGAGTGATATTATTGCGGGAACCGTAAACATGAAGCCCCACGCCTAACGGAACGAGGCTGTATTCATTCGTATACGCCGTGCCGTCGGAGTTTCTCGCCGAATATCCGTTGGTGTTGTTAATCGTCCCGTCGCTGCCGTATACGGAGTAACCGAAATACGCTTTTCTGTCGAGGGTATAGCCTAAGTCCTGCATAACGGCAAGTTCGGCTTCCATGAAATTGGTGTAATTACTGTACGGACGATGGCTCATCATGCCGGAAGTATTAAGATGGCTGCCTTCAAATTCGCCTCTTTCCCAACCGTTTATCGGAAGACCGGAGCGACCGAAGAACTTTGCGCCGTCCAAAACTTTCGTTACATTATCGCCGACAAAATAAGCGAAGCCCTTGCCATCCGAAGTTATATCTTTATCTACGATAAAGTAATCGGACGCCTTAATATTGGGATTATCCTCCTTTAGAGCTTCAAAGGCTTCGGTTGTCGTAATTCTCTGCCCCGCCTTTGCGGGATTGCCGTTTTGGTCGTACATGTGAAGCGTCCAGCTTTTAGCATCTGTAATGTCCGGGTGAATCACGGCAAGTACGTTGCCGAAGGCATCTGTTTTCTTGTTTTTTCCCTCAACCGGATTGCCTTCATCGTCGATATACTGTGTTGCCATGCTGATTCCGAGAGCATGACCAAATTCGTGGCGCACGGTGCCTATAAAATCATTTGCCGATTCGTTGGTGGGAAGGGCGGCATCTGCGTCCACATACCAGCCGTACAGACTCTTATTTTTAAAATCGGTACCCATGAATTTACCGATAGTGACGTTGCCGAACCCGTAATTTCCCGCTTGAGTGACTTCGCCGTTTTTAACAATATCGGGAGTCAGCGTATTAAGTTCCCTGCCGGATTGAATTTGGTCGGCAACATAAAACTCGCCATTTTGGGACGCATTTTCCCCTTTGGCATCCACGATCAGAGATGCCGAACCTGCCGTCGCATTCTGCTGATAATCGGTGGTGACAAAAACCTGCCATGGGGTCTTGTTCTTAGCGTAAGGACCAAGCATATCCGCCCAATACTGCGCGCCGGCTTTAATAGCGTCTATCAAACTTACTGCGTCCCCATCCTGATATTTAATTGACCAAAGAGGTTTTTGCCCTACCAAATCGCCTATGCTCGACTTATCCGTAATATAATTTATCTCCATAAAAGGATTATCGTTGACGGAAATAGTCTGAGTCTCGATATAATCCCCCGATTCCACATAGTCCGCCGCAAGGGCGTTAAGGGGCATAGCGGCAAAAGCCAATAGCAGCGCCGCCGTAAGTTTTGTCTTCCTTGTTTTTTTCATATAAAAGTACTCACTCCTTTGAGAACAATCATGGCTCTCCTTCCACCGCTTCGCGGTCCCCCTCCCTCTAAGAGGGAGGCTCCTCAACCTCCACTTTTGAGCCAAAATTTCATATTTCCGCTAGCCAAGCCCCCTCCTAGAGGGGGGGTAGGGGGGGAGAGTAGGTGACGTTAAGTCACACGCCCGAACCGTACAACAACGTCGGATCTATGGAATCCATATCGGGGAATTGGTAAACAGCTTCGCTGTTTTGCACTTCAACGGCGCTTACGTTAAAATCGGAAGTGGGCGCAAGATAATCCGTAGCTTTTAACATGGAGGATTGAGTTACAGAATGGCCGCCCAATACTTGAAGCAACAAATCGTCTATGTAATCCTCGCCCTTAGAATCTATAACCGCCAACAGATCTTGAGTATCTACATTCTGCCAGCAGAGATAGCGAAGGAACATATATCCGGACGTATAGCGGATATTCGTACCCGTGCCGCCCGCTAATACCATAGCGTCGGCAAGTTTCGTCCTATCGTTCGCCAGTTCGATTATACTTGCCGTATTGTTTGCGTCGTAGTCGTCAAGCCCCATGATAAGTTCGGCTACGCCTTCGGTGAAAAATTCCGGCATTGTGGCGGGAACGTTTTGACCTTCGTAATCTTTTAAAGTGCCCGACGCTTGCATAACGGCGTGTACCATTTCATGCGCCACTGTGCGATCCAGATAGTTCTGATCTGCGCCGTCTTCAATTCTGGTATCGCCGTTTACGTCCTCGCTGTCGATTATCCCGTAAATAGGCAACCCAAAGGACATTCGTATGGTGTCTGCGGGCGTTGTATCGTTATTGTTTTTGTTTAAAGGAGCCGTGTCCGCCTGCGTGTCCTCTTGATTGGCAAAAAAAGTGACGTTTATGGTCTTGCCGTTGAAATCCAGCCCGTAATCGTCATAAATCATCTTTGCGCTTTCTTCTGCCCACCAATTATACATTCCCTTTGTAATGGTTTCGATGGCGCTCTTAAACTGCGCCGCCGTATAGGTTTTTGTGTCCTCGTTATTTTTTAAATCGCTTACAAAAGTTTGGTTTGTAAGCTCTTCCGTAGTCCATGCGGACGGGTTATAAGTTTTGCTGGTCTGCCATTTTCTGTCCTCAACCTGCGTAAAACTTTGCGGCCACTTAATATAGAAGGTAAAAGTCTTGCCGTCCTTACCCGTGTATGTGTGAGTAGTGGTAGACCCCGCTTCGGGCATACTAAGATCCGACATCGTGCCTATCTCCGGCACGATGCTTTGAGCGTCCTTAACCTCCGTACCGCCCGCGTTGTAACCGCTGACCGCGCCGGTGTCCGCCGTGAAGTCCTCGTCTTTACCCACGATAATGCCGCAGGTATTGTTAAGCCTCTCGTAAACATTTGCGCCGTTTGAAGTGTCCGTCACATCGTTTACGAAGGAATCTATCGCCTCCTGCAAACTGTTGAACCTCGAAACTTCCCGCACCGCATTATCCAGTATCGTAATGCCGCTTGTGGTGGTGTCGTTTGAATAGCGTTTCAACACGTCCATAAATTGGGTCATAGTTTCTACCGCTGTCGCCATTTGCTTCACTCCCTATCAGAAGAATAACTCGACGCGACCGAAGAGCTTCTTTGCGCCGTTGCCGCCGTTATACAACGTGTCGTTGCCGTGAAAATATTTTCCCGTCAACAATACGTTCTTTAAAGGCACAAATCTTGCGCCGACCTCCCAACCTTTTTGCCCCCAGCCTACTCCGTCGGTTGTGGGAAGCAGGCTCGTTGTTGCGCCGTAACGCCTGTAAGCTAGGTAGGCGCCCCATGTGCCTTTGTTTTCGCGTTTTGCGCCTTTATAATCGGCTTCGACCTGCCAAGACTTATCCTCGCCGTCGTATACGGTGCTGTCCTTGGCGTTGGTGTTTTTGGCGTACGCTCCCCAAAGTTTGAAGTTTTTGTCGAAACGGTAGCCGATATTCGCCGACCAAATGTTGGCTTTATCGTTGTTGGCGCTCGCTTTATCCGTCATTATGAACACATCGCCCGTTAAGCGGTAATACCCGATTCCGCCGGATAATCCCTTGTCTTTGCCGTATTGCAGGTTCACGCCTAAGAAATTCGCCGCTTTATCGTTTATATAATCATCGCCGGTCAAACCGCGAAGCTGTTTTAAAATACGGTTGCTGACGATGTGCAGCCTTGTATCGGTCATATCAAGGCGACCCGCCATTAAAGAGGCGCGGAATTTTTTGTCTTTTGAAGCAAACCCGACTTCGCCGCCGGAAAACTCATCATCAAAGAGCAGACCTTTTTCATTGGTATATAGCCCGATTTTGCCGAATTTTAAGTTAAGCCCGCCGTAATTACCCTCAGCCCAAGCGCGTTTTAACGCCAAATTGCCGCTGCTGTCGGTTTTCATGTTGTTAGAAGCGTCAATTCTTGCGCGAACGCTCCAATTCTTGTTTACTTCCATTTCGGGCTCCAAACGCAAAAGCAGCTGATCCGAATTTTCCTTTGCGCTGTTCCCGTTGTATTCGTGGCGCTCGCTGCCGTAAGTATAACGCAGGTACCCGTTCCACTTGACCATATCGGCGTGTTTTTCTAATTTTGCCACTCTTACACCTAAATTGTCAAGCTCTGTTCTAAATTCAGCCGACAATTTGTCGATAAGCGCCTTGTCGCTATTCGCCACCTTCGGTTTTGCCATGGCTTTCGCCACCATCTGCGCCATTTCGTAGCGAGTGATATTTCTGTCGCCGCGAAACGTCGTGTCCCCATAACCGTTTATAACGCCGCTTTTTACTAATTTCTCAACAGCGTCGTACGCCCAATGACCTCTAGGCACATCGGAAAAAGGATTTGCGGCGGCAAAGACCGATCCACTTATCCCAAAAGCTACAACGCCCAAAAATGCGGCAAGTGATTTTTTCACGCTTATTCCTCCAAACAATTTGTTGTTAATCCAAATCCGTCGCTTTCCCTTTGAATTTAGGGGGACGTTTTTCCAAGAACGCGTTTATGCCTTCCTTGTAATCGTCGCCACTATATACAACGTTTCTATAACCGTTGATTCTTTCAAAATTTTCCGCGCTTATTACAGTTGAAGCCCTGGATAAAATTCTGAATTGACGTTTTATTGCGCTTACCGACATGATGCAATTCCGTCTGAGCGGCGCTAAGAACTGTTCTTCCAAAACTTTTTCGAGTTCTTCGGTGTTTTCCGCAACGCGGTTGATAAGCCCCACGTTTAACGCGTCTTCCGCCGTTATGGGTTGCGCCAAGAAAAACATTTCTCTTGCCTTATTTATCCCCAGTTGGTTAATAAAGTGCATTATTCCCGAAGCATTATAGGGTATGCCTATCTTAGCGGGGGTTATGGCGAAAGTCGCATCCTTAGACGCAACAATCATATCGCAGGAAAGGCAGAGATCGCAAGCCCCTCCCCAAACGGTGCCGTTTGCAAACGCTATTATGGGAATAGGCGTATCTTGCACCTCTCTCAACAATTTTTCCATTGGCACATAAAACGCCAACGGATCGCTTCCGTCCTGCGGCAGTTCGTGAATATCGTGACCGGCGCTCCAAACGTTTCTCCTTACCTCCGCTTTTAGCACCACGCACACACATTCCTTTTTATAAGCCTCATCAATGGCATTGATAAGCTCTCTGCACATTTCTTCGCTTAAACAGTTGAAATGCTTCCCATTGTTCATTTTTACATACGACACTCTGTCACGTATCTCTACATCTATCAGCATTGTTACTTCCTTTTTATATTATGTTGTTTTTTGAGCCAAAATTTTAAATTTCCTCTGTCCAAGCCCCCCTCCTAGCGGGGGGTAGGGGGGGGAATCCGGGGTTCACCACGACTTCTTCAGCGTAATAGAAGCCGCTATATCTTTATCATGGCTTCCCTTCTGAAGTCTTGCGTTCCCCGCTAAGTTCCAGTTGCCGCCAAGTCCTACGTCGCCGAACAAACGGATGACGTAATGGGTCTTATCCTGTTTGCTTTTCAATCTGCTCGGATTGGAAGTATCTCCGTCAAAACCGTAGGAAAGTTCCGGATCTGCGCCGCTGAACGCGTGTTTTACGCCCAAACGCACGCCGTAATTGCCTTGTTTAAGGGCGCGTTTAAGTTCAAGTCCGATTTGTCCCGCAAAATAGGTGTTCTTCAAGCTGTCAACATTTTGGTTGTACGCTCCAAGCCCCGTTTCGGTGTAGCCGCCTTGATTGAGTTGCGAAAGTTGCAGGTTGATAAAGGGGCTGACCTGCCACATCTTTTTGTTGTTGTGGAGATCCTGTTTGTACTCGCCGCCGATTTCAAGAATATGTCCCGCATATTTCGCCTCGCCGTTTAACGCCATGGAAGGGATATTCTTGCGAAGTTTGTTGCGGAGCCAGCCGCAGTTAGCGTAAATAAATGCTTCTCTTGCGTTTCTCTTATATAATCCGTATACGCCGACTCTTGTGTCGTAGACATTGCCGCCGCCGTTTGTCATGCCGAGGTTCATCGCATTGTAGCTGATAAACCCGCCCAAACGCCAGTTTTTGCCGACAGCTTTATCGTAACCGCCCGAAATTGCGCTTGCGTTATAGTTTGCGCCGCTTCTCGCTTCGCCCCAATGTTTCGTGAATTTAACCCATATATCGTTGTTATCCTCAACGGGAGTTTTCATCGCAACGTTTACGCTGTCATTCTTGCCGTCAAGACGATATACGGGAGCGAAAATATCGGTGGTCGTCTCCGCAAAAGCCGTACTCATGCGCTCGCTTACGATTTGATTTGCAACGTCGCTTTGTTGGGTAAGCGCCGCCATATCCGCCGCGCCGCTCTTGCCTACTTCGCCGAGTACAATTTTCGCGTCGTCCGCATCCATATTGTAAAGGGCGCGCAATTCGTTTGTTTTGGTAGTATCGCCCGAAGTTTGCAAAGAGGAGTTGAGAGAGCTTACAGCCTTTAACGCCTCGTTCTGTTCGCTTGTGGTTTCGCCTAAGTTGTTCGCCTCGGTAGTCGTTACGGAAATATTGTTGTCGTCGTCTTTGGTTACTTCGGCGTTCATCAAGCCGGAAACCTGATTTTCGGAAACGACTTCGCCCGTAATGCCGTCGGTCGCCGTCAATACTTTTGCGCTCTCACCGGGAAGGAAATTCTTAACAGTTACCTTGCTGCCGTCAATCTCTGCGGAGCCGTCCACTTCTATGCCGCCCTTAGAGCCGCCGCCGACAGCTACAAGAGTTCCGTCTGAAATAAGTTTCGCTTTAACGTCGTCCGAACCTTTTATAACGAGCGCAGAATCCTTATTCGCCGCGCCGATTGAGCCGTGGTTGATAAACTGTCCCGTGGTTTCGTCGCTGTACCCGTCGGCTAAATTCTCGGTTTGATCGTTTACCGTATATTCGCCGCCGTATACCGCCGCATTCTTAGCGACGGTGACGTTTACAACGTCGGCTGCGCCGGTATAGTTAAACGTCCCTTCCGTAACGTTCAGCTTCGTATTGTTTGCGCCCGCAATATTGCCGTCGTAGTTTAAATCTGCGTTGACGTTTACGTTTGTCACAAGGTTCGGCACATATTTTTTATAGGGGATAAACTTACCGTCGTATTGGAGCATAAGACCGCCGTTATATACGGTAACGCCGCTTTCCAATTTTTCCGCGGTAACGGTTTCCTCGTCGGATACGCCTGCATCAGTGGAAATATTCTTCCAAAGGTTTGTAATATTTCCTTTTAAACTTGCGCCTTCGTTCAAATTCACATTATCAACGAAGGACTCGCTGCCGATGTGGATAGCGTCCGTATCGGCTTCTACGGAGCCCGATACGTTGATGGTCGCCATTTTGTCGTTAAGGTCGCCGTTCGTAAGATCCGAAAAACTGTAATCGTCCAAACCATCGCTGATGTCGCCTAAACCAACGTTATAGTGCTTGATTATCTTACCGTTCTCGGTTTCCCGCTTGTAACGAATATATGAGCCGCGGTACTCCATCAACGAACCCATGGAGTTAGTGCCGAAATCCGCCCAAACTCCTACGCCGCCCTCTCCGTTCGCTGTTACGTTCCCGTCGATGTTAAGGGTGTGATTTTTGCCGTAAGCCGCAAAAACCCCCGTGCCGTTCTCGCCGTCGCTTCTTACTTCCGTTCCTTTCGCAACGGTAACTGTATTGTTCACGCCGTCAACCCTGATTCCCGCAGCGGCTTCGCCCTTCGTATAGATATTCCCCGCTTGGGTGATGTTGTTGTTTGAACCGTAAACATGAAGCCCTACGCCGTAAATTGCGGTATTGTAGCCGTCAACATACGCCGTGCCGTCGGAATTTCTCGCGGAATACCCGTCCGTATTGGTAAGAGTCTGTCCGTTTTGGTATATGGATCGCCCGTAGAAATTCCTGCGGTCGACTTTATATCCGATGTCCTGCATAAGAGCGAGTTCCGCTTCCATAAAGGTGTTGTAACTGCGATAAGCTTGATGGCTCATCAAACTGCGTTCAAGTTCTATATGGGCAAAATCCGCATTAGTGCCTTCCCAAGTGTTTATGGGAAGCCCCGAAATCTCGTTCCCCTTAGCGTCGGTAAAAGTCCTGCCGCCTAAAGCGTCCGTTACGTTCTCGCCCCTAAATGTGAGAGACGGTCTTGCATTACGCCCGCTGAAAGCGTCGGTATCGTCAACGATAAAAGCGTTGCCCTCAACGTTGGTAAATCCCAAAGCCTCCGCAACGTCCTTGTCCTTTAACATCTCGTTGTAAGTCGATTCATACATAATCCAGAGATTGCTTTTGTCCGCGCGTCTGCCGTTTTGGTCGTAAAGATGGGAGGTAAAATCGCTCGCATTATCCGCGCCGTCCGCAAAAATGCGAACCGGTTTCTCGTTAAAAAAATAAAGCTTATTCTCGGGTATGTTTGGAGCAACGCCTAAACTATGGGCTATTTCGTGGTACATGATGGGAGTGATATCTACTCCCGTTGTCTCTTTGGCGACGGGCAAACGGTCTTTGTTATAAGTGAAGCCGTAATTGCCGTCGCCTTGGTCTTCGCCGATGTTCTGCCCGATAATTATTCCGCCCGCGCCCAATTTGGCTATGGTTTTATCCTCGCCGTTTCTCATTGTGTCAACATTTTCCAACCATGCAATCTCGGTGCCGTTTTGAAGCGCGTCGTGGAGGTAATCCGGATTGGCTGTAACCGTACCGTAAGCTCTGGAATCCGAATATGCGGAAGCGTTTGCGGCGTCGTTCGTACCTACGAAATACTGTACGGGTTTTTTGTTTTTAACACCTGGACCTAAAATTTCCGCCCACTCTTCAAAGGCTTTGTTCAATCCATTCTTTATATCGCTTGAGAGGTTATAGACAAGCGGATTTCCTCCGAAATCCTTGAAAAAAGCTCTGGCGTAATCGTTCTTCGCATCATCCGCGCCGTAATAATAAACGTTAAAAATATTATTGCCGTTATAACCGATACTGTGAGTTTCCATTGCGTAAGAGTTTGAAAAATTTCCGGCGGCGGCAAGATAAAAAGCCACCGCAAGAGCCAAATTGCGTTTGCTTGGTTTTTTCATCAAAATCCTCCTAACGTATAAAAAAAATAATTGAAATATTATACATATATATGTGTGGAAAAAAGATGAAAAAACACAAGTTTTGGGAAATTTTTTGAAAATTTTTAAAATGGTTTGTTGGCAGAATTTGAAAATTGGTAAAAAAAATCCCCGCAGATTGAAACCTGCGGGGTGTTTTGATATTACTCTTTTTTCTTAGGCTTATACTCCTCGTCGCCGCTTTCAAGATAAATAAGCAAATCGGTAATTTCATCCCCCGTCCATCCGGCGGCGCGCAAAGCTTTGATAAGTCTTGTAATTTCTTGCATATTCATGTTGAAACCTTCCTTTATGATATCCTCTTGTCGCAATGTCAAAACACTTCACCGCCCACATCGTCTCCCCAGTCAATCTCTCTTATCTTATAACCGTTATCTTCATAATTCGCAAATAATTTTTCTATTAAACTTTGCGTTCGTTTTATTAGTATTTGATCTTTTGAGTAGCTGACGGTTACAGGTTCATTTTCGCTCCAATTCATCCGCTTTAGCAGATTTTTAGAAAGCCTCACGCCTTGACTGTTGCCCCAACTATGTATATGCGTAGAAGTTACGGTTTGCGCAGACATAATATCATTCCCTTCGATTAAGTTGTTTATATAAGTATATACATTTTGCTTAACATTGTCAATTTTTTATCAATCACCGCAAATTTTATCATCCTTTCACATCCCCAATAAATAAACGGGATAAGTCCATACGTTTTCGTTTACGGGACGCATTTTGTCGCATACGTCTATAATCAGTCCCTGTTTTATCTGCTGATTGTACTTTCGCAAGACATTGAAATTTTTTGCGGGATTGTTGGGGTTTATTCCCTTTTTTATTTCAATGGGAACAATACCTGTTGACGTGTGATAAATAATATCGATTTCCTTTTGGTCAATATCGCGATAATAAAATAGGAAAGATTTCGGGTCAAGATTATAAGAGTGGGCGTTTTTTAATATCTCGCTTACAACATAAGTCTCAAAGAAAGCTCCGCTCATAGCGCATTTTTCAAGCATTTCGGCATTTGGCCACTTGCAAAGATAGGCGCATAACCCTGTATCCATAAAGTAAAGTTTGGGAGATTTGATGATGCGTTTTGATATATTTGCCAGATATGGTTGCAAGAGGTAGACAATTCCCGAAGTTTCCAAAATAGAGAGCCATTTTTTACAAGTGCGAATGTCAATGCCCGCGGCGTTTGCTATATCCCCCGCTCGAAACTCGCAAGCGGTACGAAGAGCTATAAGGGAAATAAAATTACGAAAGGCAAGTTCGCTGCCGGCAGAAATAAGTTTTCTTATATCTTTTTCAATATAGGTGTTCACATAGGATTTAAAATAAGCGTCCCGCTCCGATACCCCGGTGCATATATCGGGCATACCGCCTTGAAAAATTGCTTCAAACATTTCTTTTCTGGAGCGATATGGAATTTTAAGCGATTTTTCCCTTTTTAACAGAGACGGTATATCCGGCAAAAAGAGTTCGCCCCGCGCGTTTGCCTTTTCAGCTTGAGAAAAAGAAGTCATCTCCATAACAAGAGCGCGCCCCGCCAATGAATCCGATACGCCCTCTTGGAGTTCGAATCTGTTAGAGCCGCTTAAAATATACATAAGTCTGCGAGGTTTATCCGTTTTCAAACACTCAAGCCGTTCTTCATCTATGCGTTTTTTTATTTCGTCTAAGAGTATGGGTGCTTTTTGAATTTCGTCAATAATAAGCGGAGGTTCATAAGTCTCAAGGAAAAGTTTGGGATTTGAAAGCGCAAGAGCGCGGTCGTCGGTATCGTCCAACGTAACATGAGCGAACTTATCGCCGAAAAGATGTTGAATTGTGGTAGATTTGCCAACCTGCCTTGCGCCGTAGATAACAATGCACGGAAAAGAATTTTCAAGCCTCTTTATCGTATCTTCGACGGTTCTTCTTATATACATTTTTATTATCCTTTCGATTAAAACGACAATGGATTGCTGTTTTAATCGAAGTATAACATGAAAGTTTGTTTTATTCAATGGAAGGCGCATCTAAATTTTGTTTTTTCGCCAATTTAACCGCAACATAACTTGAAAGCGCCCCAAGCAAAAATCCCGCCAGCACGTCGCTTGTATAGTGTACGCCTACATAAATCCTTGATAGCGACACGATAACGGCGAAAGTAAGCAGCAAATATCTCCATTTTCCTTCACCCATTTTAAGCGCGACCAAAGTTACGGCAAAGGCGCAAGCGGTGTGCATTGACGGAAAAGAGTACGAGTCGGGTCTAGTCACAAGCGGCATAAGCTCCTCTATCTCCAAAAACGGACGGGGACGCATTGCTAAATTCTTTATCAAATTTCCAACCGCGCCGCATAAAACTAAGGACAATGCGGCGTATTTTCCGATTTGCCTTGTGTTTTTTAACGCAAGCAATATTCCAACCAGAACTATCCAAATTAACCCTTTATCCCCCAAATGAGTGATAAAAATTACAGGCAACGTTATAGCGTCGCATCTTATATACTCTTGTACGAAAAGCATTATGCTTTTGTCTAGGCTTAATATGTCCATGTTGTGTCCTTTCATAAATCAATTGTAAATTTCGGCAAATATTTTCACCGCTTAACAAAAAATAGAGTAAAAGTATTTTTTTGAGAAAAACAACTTTTACTCTATTTTTTAGTTTTTGTATCAAAAAAGTCGCAAATTCTATTACAAAAGCTTCTCAATCTCCGCCGCCATATCGGATGGAGACGTAGTTGGTTCAAAGCGTTTTACCACGTTGCCGTCTCTGTCAATAAGGAATTTTGTGAAATTCCATTTAATGCCGTCGCCTTCAAGATATTCGGGAAAGTTTGCTTTCAGCGCATCGTTTAACTTTTCGGCGATAGGATGATTCATGTCAAAGCCTTCAAACTTCTTCGTTTCAGTCAGATATTTAAAGAGCGGCTGCGCAGTTTCCCCTCTGACGTCGCCTTTTTCGAAAATCTGGAAGCTTACGCCGTAATTCCTGCGGCAGAAAGTTTGCACTTCTTCATTCGAACCGGGTTCTTGCTCCCCAAACTGGTTGCATGGAAATCCTAAAATCTCTAGTCCTTTATCCTTATACTTATCGTAAAGTTCCTGCAATTCTTTGTACTGCGGCGTAAATCCGCATTTGCTGGCGGTATTTACAATGATAAGAACCTTACCCTTATAATCTCCCAAAGACTTCTCCACACCCTGATTGGTCTTCACCGTAAAATCATATATTTTCATATTGGTCTCCTTTTTTACTTATCAATTTTTCTTTGATGGCTCCCCGCCCCTTCGGGGCGGGGAACCATCAAAATAAGTTTTATAATCCCAATAGTTCGTCTATTTTAGCCTTGTCAAAACCCAAGACATAGTTTTTATCGTCTTTTGTCACGACGGGAACGGCTTCGTCTCCTGTTAAGGCTTGACAAGCTTTAAAGGCTTCGTCGTCGGTTTCGATGTTTAATTCTTGGTACTCGACGCCTTTCGATTTTAAATATTTCTTTACCTTGTCGCACCAAGGGCAGGTTGTCAGCGAATAAACCTTTACCATAAAATTTTCCCCCTCTTTTTGTTTGAAATATATTTTTCCGCCAATATAGCCGCGGTAGTGCCGTCAGCCGCCGCAGTGGTGAGCTGACGTATTTCTTTTTCGCGCACGTCGCCCGCCACAAATACGCCCGGCAATTTTGTCTTGCAGTCCTCGCCCGCTATAATGCGCCCGTCAGAAGCGAGTTCGACTTCGTCTTTAAAAAGTTCCGTATGAGGCGCAACGCCTATGTTGACGAAAATACCGTCAACGGCGAGAGTTTCGGTTTTGCCGGTTGATTTATCTAAAATTTCAACGGTTTCTAATTTTGACGAGCCTTTTAAGGCTTTGATTTCCGTTTCGAGCATTATGGAAGCTTTCGGATTTTCGCGAAGTTTTTGCTGCGAAGCTTCGTCCGCGCGAAGTTTTGAACGGTGTATAAGATAGAGCTTATCGGCGTACTTCGTCAAAAAATTCGCCGCATCCACAGCCGCATTGCCGCCGCCCATCACCGCTATGGTTTTGCCTTGGTATAAATGCCCGTCGCACAATTCGCAGTAATGCACGCCCTTACCCGCGTATTTGGCTTCTTCTTGCAGCGGCAATTTGCGCCGCTCCATGCCTGTCGCGATAATCACGGTTTCGGCTTCATAAATGTGTTCTTCGGTTTCGACAATCTTCGGGTCTTCCTTCAAACTTACCCGTTGAATTTCGTCAAATTCGTCCACAACAGCGCCAAAATTCTCCGCCTGACTTTGAAGCGCGGCGATTAAATCTTTTCCGGATACATTAGGAAGCCCTGGATAATTTTCAATTCCGGTTGCGTTTGCGATTTGTCCCCCGACAATCGCCGACTCCAACACCAATACGGAAAGGTTCATACGCCCCGCATAAAGAGCCGCCGTCAGCCCCGCCATACCTGCGCCTATAATCACAACGTCTTTCTTTATTCTCTCTTTTGCCATTTCACACCCCCATGAGATAGAACACTCTGCCCTTTGGGCATCTCCCCTTTCAATGGAGACTCCCGGATTGCTCCTTTTGCGCCTCCTCCGAAAGGGGAGCGCAGACCACCGTATTTAGAGCTGCGTCAGCGATTTTCCCAATTCATACGCTTCATCAAGCTGTTTCGGAAAAACTTCTTCCCTCATCTTTGCTTTATGCTCCGCGTCAAATATGGAAGACTCATATTTGGAATAATCGTTAAACTGATATGTATCGTACGCGTAGAGAATTTTTGGTTTCGCCTTTAAAATTCGCTCCGCCGTGCCTTCGTGAAACGCAAATCTTTCCCTTATGCCAAAATCTTTGACATGATCTTCTGTCATATTCATCGTGTAAATAAAAGCGTTTGGCAAAGACTTCGGGAATACTGTCGGAATTTCATCGCTATAGATATAATTTGAAAAGAAAAGCCGCTCCATAAAAGCGATCATACCTGCCGACAAATTCATAAAGTAAATGGGAGAACCAAAAATCAGCGCATCCGCTTCTTTAATTCGTTCCAAAACAGGCGTTAAATCGTCCTTCATGGCGCAAGTCCCATGCTCTTTATCCTTGCGCTTACAATACAAGCAGCTTATACAGCCCTTAAAATTCAGCCCGTAAAGATGTACGAGCTCCGTTTGCGCGCCGGCGTCTTTTGCGCCGTTTAACGCGCTCTCCAACAATTTCGCCGTGTTGCAGTTGCGCCTGGGACTTCCGTTTATCGCCAGTACTTTTTTCATTACATAGCCTTCCTTTTAAACACCTTTTTAGGCTGACCGCAAATGGGGCAAACATAATCGTCGGGTTCGGAATCAAGATCGCCTATGTACTCAAAGCCGCAGCAACCGCAGACGTAAATTGTTTTACCCTCAACGTTTAACGATTCGGGGCTGTGCTTTTCGAGAAGCTTTGTCATAAGTTCCCCATGTATATCTCTCCTTTAACACACACAATTACAATATAACGCTCTTATTGTCTAAGATAACGCGCCCCGGAGTACAAGCGGGGCAATCGCACCATTTGCCGCCCTTTGCCTTTACTTCCTTAAAATGCGCCACCATATTCGCCGCCGCTTCTTCGCCGACAATTTTCTTGCCTGCATCCGAACTGAACAGCCCAATCACTTCGTCAATAGGTTGCACATCAGCTTCAAGCTCTGCGATAAATTTTTCGGCGGCATCCTTTTCGTCCGCCGTGCCTACGGCTTTTATCCAGTCGTTTGCGACGTTTTTAAGCCCCGCATAACAACTGGGCGCGTTGATTAATTCTTTTGCTTTTTCTATAATGTCTGTTTTTGTCATATTCGGTTCCTCCCAAAAATTACGCCTTGTTAAATTTATCCTTACCCTGTTTGCAACGCGGGCATTTCCAATCGGCGGGCAAATCCTCAAACGCCGTGCCTGCGGGGATTCCGTGTTCGGGATCTCCTACAGCCGGATCATAAACCGTGCCGCAAACAGAGCAGATATATTTGCCCGTGGCTTTCTTTGAAACGATTTCCGTGGGAGGTATGCTCTTCGGCGGATTATCAAGGTCGATTACCTTTTTAGCTTCAAGATTTTCGTAGCCCAACGGAGTATGGGTGGAGCAATACACGGTAGGATTGTTTTTGACAAATTCGCGGACTTTGTTAAGCGTGTCTCTTGCAGCGTCTTTGTCGTCAAATACTACGGAAAGTTTGTTCTCGTAAAGAGCCTCGTCCGTATAGGTAACGTCACCGTGCATCATGTAGAAAAGTCCGTCGGATTCCGCCACAATAATGCTGTTGCCGAAAGTATGACCTTTAGCGGGCAATAGATAGACCCCGTCTGCGATTTTTTCGGAAGCGGGGAAATTATGATAAGCGCCGTCCTTGTACTGTACGCCTATTATATTGTCGCTCTTGTATTCGGTAGCTTCTTTTTCTTCGGGGGACATATAAATTTTTGCGTTGGGAAAACTTCTAAGTTCGCCCGTATGGTCGGCGTGTTTATGGGTAACGAGAATTTTTGTCACCTGTTCGGGTTTATAGCCTAAATCTTTAAAAGCGGACACATAGTCTTTAATGCGAGAGCCAAGATAAATCTGAGTTTTTTCATCCACAACCATATCGGGAGTTTCAAGAGGCATGCCCGTATCGACGAGAATTACCGCTTTACCGGTATCGATAAGAAAATTTTGCAAGGTGGAACGATATTTTAAAGTGGGATTATCGACATTTTCCATACCAATTTCGCCGCCTAAAGCGAAACCGCGCGTCATAAACCCTTTTTCATAAAGTTTTACGGCTTTAATTTCCATTGATTGATTCCTTCCTTTCGCAATGACCGAAAATTGTCCCGCCGCCAAACAAGCGGCTCCGACCCCTACCGTTTTTATAAAATCCCTGCGGTTCATCTTTATATTCTCAAACCTCCCCGTCTAACGGGTCGTCCACGTAATCCACTTCGGAATACCCGGGGCAAAGAGTGATTTGATGCTTTAAACCTGCGGGAATAAAATAGGTATCGCCTTGTTCATAAGTTTTTGTTTCCCCGTTTGCGGTAAACAAACATTTTCCGCTCACCACTACTGTCCACTGAGCGGCGTGGGAATGTTCGGGAAACGGCACCTCTTTTTCCGCGCTGACAAAATAAACCGTACCCGTTGACGTATGATCCACTCGGACAGTCAATCCGTCAATACCGTAATCGCGGCGCGGCACTTTGTCAATGATGTTGGGAAATATCATGTTCACAAAATCCCCCCTATACTTTGCTATTAATTGTATCTTAATTATCTGATAATTTCCATAGATAAAAACATAAAAATAACAATTAAGTTTACAAAATTGAGAATTTATAAACTTAATTGTTATTTAAGGTATGACGCTAAAGGCGGAGGCATGGATTTTACCAATAAATCCGCAAATTCGTCCAACGGTAATTTCATTCCCTCCAAGAACCAATCGTTTATAGCTTCCGACAGGGCGCGCATATAGAAAACCACATAAAAGCGAATATCGGAAGGTATTTCGATAAATCCGAAATTGCGACGTATTCGTTCTATCACCAAATCAATCGCAAAATTATTTGTCGCGTAACGAAAGGAAACTTGTCCTTGCGTGTTCTCAAGGGCGTTTTTGTAAAACGGCTTGTTTTCGGTTAATATAAAGACGCTTTGACGAACGCAATCCCTCCAAGACACATCTTTTCCCAGCCTGCCGAGAAAAGATTCTATGGATACATTGTAAATACAGGCCAAAAGCTCGTATTTATCGGAAAAATGATTGTAAAATGTAGTCGGGGTAAGCCCGCAATTTTGGGTTATCTCCTTAATCGTAATCTTATCCACGGATTTTTTTGCGGCAAGTTCCTTTATGGATTCCGCCAGAATTTCCTTTGTGGTCTTTTGAATAATCACGCAAACACCTCATAATTTATTTTTTCCCCTTCTTTTTCCCCTTTACTTTCTTATCTACGTCGTAATGTCCGATTATCATGTAAGTCACCCTCTTTTCCTTATCTCCCGTCAAACGAAAGCGCATAAAGGGCGCGTGAATAGGGTCGCCTCCGTAAGAAACGATAATATCTCCGTTTGGCGTTATATATCCCTTGCTTTTGCCGTACACCGCTTCTATTTCTTCTTTTGTTGAACCGAATCCGATGCCTTCCGGCGTTTTTATCATGGGCAAATGATCCGCTATTATCGTCCAGATAACCTTGCTTGGTTTTAATTTTATCACAAGTTCGGGACTGTTTAAATCTATCCTTGAACGCCAAGTATAGCTTTCGCCGTTCGCCAGTATTACTCGTGGTTGCCCGAAAAATTTCAAGGATTTTTCTATGGTGTCTCCGAGTTTAACCGCAAATTCCCCTTCTTTTAATTCTTTAGGAATGGGTTTTCCTTGAGTCACAACATTTCCCTGTTGCTTTTTCGCGTTGTTCTTTGCAGGCGCAGCGCTTACCACAGACGCTATTATCATCGTTATTATAAATAATATTAA
>JAFXOC010000414.1 GCA_017529085.1 Selenomonadaceae bacterium
GTTTTTAACCGGCACTTCCACTTCATCTGTTCCTCTAAGTCCGTCGGCTATAATTACCTGGCAACCGGTAGTAACGGTATTAAATCCGTTTAAATTGGCGCAATCCATGTGCTCAAGCGCGTTGCGACGACTGCCGGGGTAAAGAGTATTGCAATCCGTCAAAAACGGCAGACCGCCTTTTTCCTTTACAATATCCGCGATAACTTTTGCATATTGCGGGCGAAGAAAAGCCATGTTGCCAAGCTCGCCGAAGTGCATTTTTATAGCGACGAATTTTCCTTCCATATCCATATCTTTCATTCCCGCAGTTAAGCAAAGCCTTTTCAGTTTATCCAAGAGACTGTTTCCGACTCCCGCGCGAAAATCCGTAAAATAAACTTTAGATGTCTCCATGTAATTTACCTCCTTGATTATGGTGAAATACATACACGAGTATATTCTATCACAATGAAAGACCATAACTCAAGAAAATTTTTTATTTTGGAAAAAACTGCCATATAAGGATTTTGTATTAATTTTTGGCTTAAAAGCCCAAGCGTTTTTTACTTAGCAAAATATATGAAAAATTCATTTTCTCAACTTATAATACTTATAAAACTATCATGATAAAAATAGTTTTCATGCGCATTTTGCGTTCATTTTATATAAATGAACAAGTAATGATGGAGGTTACTATGAAAAAAACATCATCGTATTTGGAACACGCAGCAGTTAGCGTTAAAGACATAGAATGGAGCATTCGTTTTTTTGAGAATGTGTTGGGTATGGATGTTACTCGCAAAAAAGAAAAGGACGGTAAATTGGAACAGGTTTGGCTTCGCGGCGGCATACAGCTTATCTCTTCGCCGAATAATCACAAAGCAGGGCAAGGGCATCATTTGGGGATAGTGGTGAAGGATTTTAAGAATACGCTTAAAGAAATGTTGGCTTATGAAGGCGTACACGCTATAGACGGTAAGCCGGAAAAATGGGTGGAACTTCCCGACGGACTGGTATTGGAATTGTTTCAGGAAAATCCCGGCGCCATTGAGCAGGTATTATCTATTGAAGTAAAATGATACTTAGTTTCACTTAGCATTTTACTTAGTGGAACTAAGTATTATTTGTCGACAGCCATAAGAGAGTCGCTATATCGCTTACAATATAGAGACTCTCTTTTTTTGATTTTACAGCAAACGCCGCTAAATTCTTGACATTAATTTTTATTAAAATCCAAGAGGAAGATAAGTCTACAATGTGTATTTGTTAATTGTTTCACTTATTCAAATACAATTTAAATTTTTCGAGAGTAAGCATATTATCATTGTATAATCCATATCCCATCATAGACGCAATTGAAAATTTGATCGTAAACGGATAGTCGTTGGAATTAATAGAAGATACAACATTTTTTAAAACAGTACTGTCGGGGTCATGGTTGGCAAGCAAAAATATCATTTCCGTTTCTTCGCTCTGAATATTTATTTTATATGGCATATTTTGCATATCGGGTATTAGTCCGAGTTCGCATTTTTGGCGAAAGATATTGGACTGATCTTTGCAAAATAATTTCAAATCGGCTGATTCGACAAACGACTTGAAGTCTTTTAAATGTGCTTCAATACCTGCCTCGTCTTTTAAAGAATCATCACCGTATTTCATTTCTATGACAGAAATCGAAGGAGCGTTCATATTCTTTCGTATATGACCTTTAGATAACCATTTGACGGCAATCATATCAAAACGAGATTTCTCATAAAAATATTCTACGTCTGTTATATAATAATCGGTTTTGTGAGAAATATCGCCAAGACCGTTATTTTCTCTAACCACATTTTGTTGAAATTCTCGCTCATAATTGTGTTTGGTATTCTTAAACCAAAAGTCCATTGCCTGTTTATAAAAGGGTATTTGTTCAATAGCTTCATCAACTGAAACAGTAGCTGATAACGACATTTCGTTTCCGTTGCAATAATTGGTATTAAAGCGCAAAATGTAATCGTCGAATTTTTTTTCAACATAAAAAAGGCTTCCGCCGCGATAATATACATTAGCCCCTTCGGAAGAACGAATTTCGCCTTCTTTTTCACCGTTGCCGCGAAATTCCAACGATAAAGTATCGTCTTTCAAAATACGCATTAAAAGGCGGTGCAGTTTTCCCTCCTTGCTCTTGAAATCATTAAACATTTGGTTGCTTAACGCTCGTTCATACATCGTCAACACTCCCTAAAAATATATTCGTAAATCAGACTGTAGA
>JAFXOC010000415.1 GCA_017529085.1 Selenomonadaceae bacterium
AATTTCAGATTTTGCAACGTATTGTATTTAAAACAGGCGCTCAAGGAAATCGAAAAGATGCCGGAGCAGGATTTTTCCAAAATAATAGCGAAATATGTAGAGATGAACGTGGCGCATCCATTTATGGAGGGCAACGGACGCGCCATGCGTATATGGCTTGACCAAATGCTAAAGCGGCGATTTTCAAAGGTTGTACTATGGCAAAACATAGACAAAAGAGCGTATCTTCAAGCGATGGAACGCAGTCCCGTGAACGATTTGGAGATAAAAACCCTGCTTCAAGCAAATTTAACCGATGACTGTGGTAAGGAAACAATCTTTAAAGGATTGGAACAGTCTTATTATTACGAGGAATAAATAAATTTTTATTAAAGTTTTTTCTCTTTCTTTGCTTCTTTCTTTCTCTTTCTCTTTTTTACAAAAAAGAAAAAGAGAAAGAAAGAAGGAATTTTGACTGAAACACCCGGAGGTAATTATGGAAACGATGGAAAAGGTATATGATCCTAAATTGTTTGAAAAAAAGTGGTATGAATATTGGGAGAAGAATAATTATTTTCATGCGGACGAAGAGAAGGAAGGCAAGTCGTACAGTATCGTGATACCGCCGCCTAACGTGACGGGGCAGCTCCACATGGGACACGCCTTAGACAATACTTTGCAGGATATTTTGATACGCTTTAGAAGAATGCAGGGATATAATACGCTGTGGATGCCCGGTTGCGACCATGCGGGGATTGCGACGCAGGCGAAGGTTGAAGCGTCTTTACGAGAAGAGGGCACGAACCGTTACGAATTGGGACGTGAAAAGTTCTTGGAACGGGTGTGGAAGTGGAAAGAAGAATACGGCAGCCGCATTATGTTTCAGCTCCGTTCGTTGGGCTCGTCCTGCGATTGGGTAAGAGAACGCTTTACAATGGACGAGGGATGTTCCAAGGCTGTAAGAGAAGTTTTCGTATCGCTTTATGAGGAAGGTTTAATTTATCAAGGTCGGCGCATAACGAATTGGTGCCCGGATTGCAATACGGCGATTTCGGATATAGAGGTTGAGCATGAAACGGAAAAGGGGCATCTTTGGCATCTGCGCTATAAGGTTGAGGGCGAAGACAGATATGTTGAGATAGCCACCACCAGACCCGAAACCATGTTTGGCGATACGGGCGTTGCGGTACATCCCGACGATGAAAGATATAAGGATTTAGTGGGAAAAACTTTGATACTGCCTATTGTGGAGAGAAAAATCCCATTGTTTGCCGATGAATATGTAGACCCGTCATTCGGAACGGGCGCGGTAAAGGTAACGCCCGCGCACGATCCCAACGACTTTGAAATGGGGCTTAGGCATAACCTTGAATAAGTCGTGGTGATAGAAAACGACGGCAAGATGGGAGAAGGCGCAGGAAAATATGCGGGGCTTGACCGTTACGAATGTAGGAAAAAACTCGTTAAGGAACTTGAAGAATTGGGCGTGTTGATTAAGACGGAAGAACATGAACACGCTGTGGGGCATTGTTCAAGATGTCACGCTACCATTGAGCCTTTAGTGTCCAAGCAGTGGTTCGTTAAGATGGAGTCTTTGGCAAAACCCGCTATGGAGGCGGTAAAAGACGGCAGGATTAAGTTTGTGCCGGATAGGTTTACCAAGATTTATCTGAACTGGTTGGAGAATATCAGAGATTGGTGCATTTCCCGTCAACTATGGTGGGGACACCGTATTCCCGCGTGGCATTGTCATAATTGCGGTGAAACAAGCGTTTCAAGGGAAGATTTAAGCGTATGCCCCAAATGCGGCAGCAAGGACATAGCGCAGGACGAAGACGTTTTGGACACTTGGTTCAGCTCCGGGCTTTGGCCTTTTGAAACGATGGGATGGCCGGAGGAAACCAAGACGCTTGAAAAATTTTACCCAACCAGCACTCTTGTTACGGGGTACGATATAATTTTTTTCTGGGTTGCAAGAATGGTTATGATGGGACTGAAATTCGGAAAAGACGTTCCATTTCGTCACGTTTTCATCCACGGACTTGTTCGGGACGCGGAAGGTCGCAAGATGAGCAAGTCTTTGGGCAACGGCATAGACCCCTTGGAGGTTGTTGACAAATACGGCGCCGATACTTTAAGATTTATGCTGATAACCGGCAACACCCCCGGCAACGATATGAGATTTTATTGGGAACGGGTGGAGTCGGCGAGAAATTTTGCCAACAAGATTTGGAACGCGTCAAGGTATTTATTGATGAACCTTGCGGGACGCGATGAAAATTTCACGCCTAATAAGGAAGATTACACACTTTCCGATAAGTGGATATTGTCAAGGTTTAACGCCGTGGCTGCGGGAGTTACGGAAAATCTTGAGAAGTTTGAATTGGGTGAAGCCGCCAGGCAGATTTACGAATTTTTGTGGAGCGAATTTTGCGATTGGTACATAGAGCTGACAAAGGCGAGGTTGTACGACAAGGATAACGAACGCCCGAGACAGACGGCGCTTTTCGTGTTGGGCAAAGTGCTTGAAGGTACGCTTCGATTGTTGCATCCGTTTATGCCGTTTATAACGGAAGAAATTTGGCAAAAACTTCCACATAAAGGCGAAACGATAATGCTTGCAAATTGGCCCCAAGCGGAAGAGAGAGATGAAGCTGCGGAAAAAGATATGTCCGTTATAATGGAGACCATAAAGACCGTTCGCAATTTAAGGGCGGAAGTCGGAGCGGCGCCGGGGCATAAGAGCGAGGTGATACTTTCCTTTAGCGATGATAACT
>JAFXOC010000416.1 GCA_017529085.1 Selenomonadaceae bacterium
AACGCGGTTATATGGATGTGTTTCTTTATAAGAAGATTGTAGATGAGATAGCGGCTGAAAGCCCTTCTACTCGCGTATGGCTGGATTTTTACGGCGAGCCGTTGCTTGCGGGATTTAAGCTTTATTACATGATTGATTACGCCAAGAAAAAAGGTTTAAAAATGTTGATATGAACCTCCTTTTTTCGTTCTTATTGCAACGAAAGAATTTGGTCTTTGCTCCAACCTGAAGCTTTAATGATGTAGTCTATGGGAGTGTTGCAGGATAGTAATTTTTTTACCATATCGCTAATGCCTTCACTCCTGCCTTTTTCCTCGCCTTCTTCTCTCGCAATCCTTTTCTCATATTCAATATGCCTTTCCATAACTTCGTATTGGTCAAACAATGTAAACATAATATCGTGAACCTCCTTTTTTCGTTCCTCCAAATAATCCTTTAACACATTTTCTTTGGAGCAGATTGAAATGGTTTTCTCAATCGCCGTTCGCGAATATCCGTAAAGTTTAGCTTGTTCGTCATACACATGACAAAACCGTATATATTCTTTTACGACATTTCCCGTACCTGCTTCGCGCAGCACTTTTACTTTAAGGTCAAGAGGTGACTTGTTATGCCAAAACTCTTTGTTGAGATTGATATATTCCGGCAGATTCTTTTCTTTGCCGCAATATATGACGGAACAATTCAGCGTTGGCAGTTTCTGCGTAGTGGTTGAATAAAGGTCAATATCGCGGCGTTTGTCGACATATTCCTGATAAGTGGTGGCGGCGTAAAGAAAGAGCCTGAAAACTATGTTTAGCGACCAAGTGCTTTGCGATTCGCTGCAAAATATCAACCGATTTTTCACGAGCGCGCCAAAGTCGTTATAAGGTCTGACTGTCAAAACATAATTTAAAGTTGTTAGCGTTATATCTTCGGGCTTGGCGTTTATTCCCGGCGCGAGAATGTTTACAAGTTCCGTGTGATAACGCGGAATACGGAAAAGATCGGTAAAAACCGTGTCTTTAGCTTTACGCTCGGCTTTGACGTTTGCGGTTGTCAAATAATCGACTCCTTTTAATTTGGCTTTGTGCAGATTATATCACGGTAAAATGTGGGCTGCAAGGCGTCAAATTTATTTTGTTACTATTCACGGACTCCCCCCCCTCTAGGAGGGGGCTTGGTTAGAGACAATGAAAATTTTGGCTCAAAGTCGTGGCTGTGGAGCCTCCCTCTTAGAGGGAGGGGGGACCGCGAAGCGGTGGAAGGAGAGCCATGAAGAGCACAATTTTTTTGTGTTATCCGTGAATAGTAACTTTATTTTTAGACTGCAAGCGTCAAATTTATTTTTAGAATTGACACGCATGGAAAAAAGGGGTAGAATGGATTTTGACATTTAGGGTTTGTCGGGGATGTTTATTAAATTCATAATCCATAATCTATAATTCTTAAAATTCATAATCCATAAATATAAAATTGCAGATAGGAAAATCTGATAAAATTTTTTTGTTAGGTGGTGTGAAGAACGCAACGTGATATTTTTGTCACTCGTTCGTCCATGCCGGACTACGAGGAATATATCGA
>JAFXOC010000417.1 GCA_017529085.1 Selenomonadaceae bacterium
AGCGTCGGAGTATCAAAAAAAGCGACTGCGGCTTTTGAAAATTTTTCAACGGTAATATTCGAACTTATGGAAGACGCTGAAAATCTTTCAATCTCCGCTTTTGGGGAAAAAGTAATGAGAAAAACGGGATATTTGAAGGAACTTGAAGCCGAAGGCGACAATCCCGAGGCGTTATCCCGCATTGAGAATTTAAAGGAATTTATCGGAGTTGCGCAGGATTTTGAAAAAGAAACTCAGGAATCAAGCGTAGAGGAATTTTTAGCGCAGGTCGCGCTCGTGGCTGATGTAGATTCGGCAAACTTTAACGAGGACAAAGTTACGCTTATGACCTTTCATTCCGCAAAAGGTTTGGAATTTCCCATCGTGTTTATGGCGGGTATGGAAGAAGGAATTTTCCCTCACGCCAGAACGCTAATGGACGATAACGAACTTGAGGAAGAACGGCGCGCTTGTTATGTGGGCATTACAAGAGCCGAAGAAAAACTATACCTCACTTACGCAGATGAAAGAAGTTTGTACGGAAGGGAAACCTCAAACCCGCCCTCAAGATTTTTGGAGGAAATTCCCGCAAATTTAATCGAGAACGAGGAAACAGACGACAAGTCAAAGGAAACAAAATCCGAATACGGCAAAAATTTTTCCTACGGTCATCAAAAAAATACCCCATTCAATACAAAAAACAATTCGTTTGCTAATGCGCCCTCCGCTTATGAAGCCATTAGCAAAAACCAAACCCCATCTCCGGCGGGGGGCATAAAACCGGATATTACAGTGGTATATAAAGCGGGCGACAAGGTGCGCCACGGCAAGTGGGGCATAGGTACGATAATTTCCGCAACGGGAGAGGGTGAAAACGCTATACTTCAAATTGCGTTTCCTGATCAAGGCGTGAAAAATCTTACGCAAAAATACGCTCCAATCGAAAAAGTGTAGGTGTTACGATGGCAAAAATCGACGATATAAAGGCGGAACTTAACAAACTCCGAAAGGAAATCCGCAGGCACAACAAGCTTTACTACGAAAAAGATGCGCCGGAAATTGAAGATTTTGAGTACGACGCTTTAATGCGGCGGTTAAAAGCAATCGAAGCGGAGTTTCCCGAACTTATCACCAAGACTTCGCCAACTCAAACCGTAGGCGGCAAAGCTACGCGCGAAGCGGGTGTGTTGATTGCCCACGATGTTCCGATGCTTTCTTTACAGGATGTTTTCAGCAAAGAGGAAGTTTTAAGCTTTGTAAAATCAATGAGAGAAACTCTCGACAATCCTGAATTTGTGGTAGAAGAAAAAATCGACGGGCTTTCTCTTGCTCTTAGGTACGAAAACGGAGTTTTAACCCACGCGATAACCAGGGGCGACGGCGTACGCGAAGGCGAGGACGTAACGGCAAACGCCCTTGTTATAAAAGATATTCCTCATAAAATCAAAACGCCTCTCCCTTACTTTGAAGTTCGAGGCGAAGTTTATATGGAGCGGGAAGCCTTCCTAAAGGTAAACGAAAGGCAGGAACTTTTGGGGTTAAAACCTTTCGCAAATCCGAGAAACTCTGCGGTGGGAACTCTTAGAAGCCTTGATTCGAGAGTAGCTAAAGAGCGCAATCTCTCAATGTTTGTGTTTAATTTACAAACAGCTCGTGGGCAAGATTTTCGAACGCATACCGAAGCCTATGATTTTATGCGGGAAAACGGGCTTAAAATAATACATAATTACAAAGTCTGTAAAACGGAAGAAGAAGTTTGGGACGCGATAGACGCTATCGGAAAATCAAGAGGCGACCTCTCTTACGATATAGACGGCGCAGTTGTTAAGCTGAACAGTTTTCGTCATCGGGAAATTTTAGGCGCAACGAGCAAATTTCCCCGTTGGGCTGTGGCTTACAAATATCCGCCGGAGGAAAAGGAAACCGTTCTTGAAAACATAGAACTTTCCGTTGGGCGCACGGGGCGCATTACGCCGACCGCTGTTTTCGACCCCGTTTCGTTATGCGGCACAAGAGTGGAACGGGCGACACTACACAATCAAGATTTTATCAACGAACTTGATATACGTTTGGGAGATACGATTTTAGTTTATAAATCCGGCGAAATCATTCCAAAAATAAAAGGGGTGATAAAAGAAAAACGAACAGAGAATTCAAAACCTTACATAATGCCAAATACCTGTCCCGTATGCGGAGGAAAAGCGGAGCGCATGGAAAACGCCGCGGATCTAAAATGCGCCAATCCCAACTATCCCTCTAAAGCCGAAAATCGCATACTG
>JAFXOC010000418.1 GCA_017529085.1 Selenomonadaceae bacterium
AAAAAGAGAGAGACAGAAAAGAAAGAAGGAATTTGCCACAAAATTAAAATTTTGGAGGAATAAGCGTGTACCGGTTGGTTTTAGTGTTGATGGTTGCGTTTATGGTGAACGCGGCTGTTTGTTTCGGGCAGAAGTTTGAAGCGGAAAAAGCAATTATATATATACCTCACGACGATAGACCCATATCAATGGAACAGACAGCGGATGTGATTGAGCGCGCGGGATATAGAGTTATAATGCCACCGCAGGAATATCTAGGTAACAGAAATTCGCTTGGTAATCCGGAAATGCTTTGGAAATGGTATGAAAACGTGATGAAGAAAGCGTCTAAGGATAAAACAAAGGAGATTGTAGCGTCGGTTATATCATCGGACGCTATGTTGTACGGAAGTTTGGTAGCCAGCAGGAAACATGAATTTACGGAAAAAGAACTGCGTCTTCGGGTGAATAAGTTTAAGGATTTGAAAA
Source organism: Selenomonadaceae bacterium (assembly GCA_017529085.1). GTDB lineage: Bacteria > Bacillota > Negativicutes > Selenomonadales > Selenomonadaceae > RGIG9201. The sequence goes on from JAFXOC010000418.1 coordinate 469, forward strand.
AAAAATATCCAAACGCACCGCTTTACGTGTTTAGCTCCATTATGAGAACTCCCAAAGACGGCGCGGCTTCGGGGCATATGGAGCCGGAGTATTACGCAAGTTACGGCGAAGATATTTTTAGATATACGGCGCTTATAGACAAAAAAGAATCGGACGGATTAAACAGCAGAAACGAAAGGGAACTGGAATTTTTGACTTCAATAATACCAAAAAAGGCGCTCTATGATTGGCAGGTACGGAGGAATAAAAATTTAAACGTAAACAAAGCGCTTATTGATTTGGCTAGGAATAATACTTTTGATTATTTGCTGTTGGGAAGGGACGACAATGCGCCGTATTCTGCGACGCATCAAGAAAAGAGAAAACTCATAGATTACAGCGTCGATATTCCAAACGATACGGAACGCACAGCGGCGGGGATAGATGAGTCGGGAATGTTGCTTTTGACCCGCGCGGCGTTAAAGGATAAGAATTTATCTCCAAAGGTTTATGTAAGATATAACTGGGGCAGAGGCGAATTTGTGGTGCCGTCTTATTCGGATGAAGCGATAGACCATTCGATAAACGATTCTATTGAGATAACGGGCGCAACCAGGGTTGACAATGTAAAGCAAGCCAATATGGTGCTTGCGGTGAACACCAACCCCAACGGAAAAACGGGCGATGCCGCGGTTTATTCCAACAACGGAAAAGCGAGAGAAGGCACGGGATATTTTGCCGAAACCATAGAAGAGTATATAGATATGAGAAAACCCGTGGTGATAGCCGATATTGCTTTAGCGAACGGCGCGGACAACGCGCTTATGGAAGCTTTGAAAAAACGGGGGCTACTCTTTAAGCTGACGGGTTACGCCGGTTGGAACACCGCCACAAACAGCGCGGGTTTTGCCATAGGCGCGGGGCTTTTGGCAAAGGATATGTCAACGTCGGATAAGAACGCATTGTTAAAGGTACGTTACCTTGACGATTGGATGTATCAAGGAAACGTCAGAAACATTGTGGCAAGGCAACTGACATGGCTGAAAGGCGACGGAGTGTACGGCGCATTGAACGAGAAAAAAGGCTGGGCGGAAGAGAGAGTAGCGAATATAATGGAAAGTTTCGTAAAAGAGGATTTGCCCATGGTGAACATAAAAGACGTAGATATATCCCTCCCTTGGAACCGAATGTTTGAAGCGAATATCAGGACAAAGTGAAAAGTTTCGATTAACAAAACTCCACTGCCGTCAGCGGTGGAGTTTTCATTAATAATATACAAGAAAGTTGGTGACAGCCGTGAATGACAATCCTCCATATAAGATTACCGATGAGATACTGACTTTGGTAGCCTCAATAGCCCAAAAAATTCAACATACAGCCGATATGCGACTTCTTGAGGATAAACCGCATTTAAGGCGAAATAACCAAATTCGCTCAATTCACGCGTCGTTGGCGATAGAGGCAAATTCGCTTTCTTTGGACGAAGTACATGACATCATAAACGGACGCATGGTGTTAGGTCCCGCCAGAGAAGTGCAAGAGGTAAAAAACGCCTATGACGCATATGAACAATTGCCCGCAATAAATCCATACAATATGAAGGATTTGTTGAAATTTCACGGTATTATGACAAAGGGTTTGATTTTAGACAGCGGCTCTTTTCGTTTAGGAGAAGAAGGCGTGTTTTCGGGCGGAAAATGTATTTTCATGGCGCCTCCCGCGCGACTTGTGCCGCAGCATATGCAAAATCTGTTCGATTGGTTGAAAAATTCCTGTGATACAGTTCATCCGTTATTGCTGTCTTCAGTTTTTCACTATGAATTAGTATTCATTCATCCTTTCGCCGATGGGAACGGACGCATTGCCAGATTATGGCAGACCGCAATTTTAATGGGTTGGCACGATTTATTTCAGTACATTCCAATAGAAAATCAAATTCAAAGATTTCAAGACGACTATTATAAAGCCATAAGCGATTCTCATATAGCCGGAGAATCTACCTCCTTTATCGCGTTCATGCTGCATATGATTGACCAAGTGTTGTCCGAGATATGTAAAGATTTTTAGTTACCATTCACTTTTCTTTGCTTCTTCATTGTTACTGTTCACGAGTAATACAACACGATGATGAGAAAGGCGAATTAGTGCCGTTTACAGAGAACCCCTCCAACGCTTCGCGGTCCCCCTCCCCTTTCAGGGGAGG
>JAFXOC010000419.1 GCA_017529085.1 Selenomonadaceae bacterium
AAGAAAAGAAAGAAGGAATTTACTTGAGGAGGAAAATTATGGTATCGGAAAGTATGTATGAGCTTGGAACGAAGAAGTCCACCATAAGGACAATATTTGAATTTGGTCGAAAGAGGGCGGCTGAAGTCGGGGAGGAGAATATTTTTGATTTTAGCTTAGGCAATCCCAATGTTCCTACGCCGGAATTTATCAAAAACGCCGTTATAGATATTTTAAACACTATGGATGTAAACGCCATTCACGGCTATACGGTTGCGCCGGGGCATCCTATGGTAAGAGACGCGCTTGCAAAATCCATAAGTAAAAGATTTGATACGAATGTGACGGCAAACAATTTGTTTCTTACGGCGGGAGCGGCTGCGGCTATAACCATTACTTTTAAAGCGTTAAATGAAAAGCAAGATGAGTTTATAGCTTTTGCGCCGTTTTTCCCGGAATATCGCTGTTTTGTGGAGAATGTTGGAGGAAAACTTGTAGTAGTGCCGCCTAAAATTGAGGATTTCCAGATAGATTTCGACGCCTTTAAATCGAAAATATCTCCATCGACAAAGGCTGTTATCGTAAATTCTCCCAATAACCCCAGCGGCGCGATTTATTCCAAAGAAACGCTCGAAGCTTTGGCGAATATTTTAAGCGATAAGGAAAGGGAATATGGGCATCCAATATATATTATTTCCGACGAGCCATATCGCGAAATTGCCTTTGACGGAGTGGTTTCTTATATACCGAAAATTTACAAAAACACTATCGTCTGTTATTCCTACAGTAAATCGTTCTCGCTTCCCGGCGAAAGAATCGGGTATATCTTAATTCCAAGCGAAGTCGAAGGTTTTGAAAAAGTTTACGGCGCTGTTGCGGGAGCCGCAAGGGTGCTGACTCATGTGAATGCGCCGTCGCTTTGGCAATACGTAATTGCAAGATGCGCCGATAAGCCCTCAAATATTGAAATTTACAGAAAGAATGCGAAACTTTTCTACGACGGACTGATTGACGCAGGATTTAAGTGCGTTAAACCTCAGGGAGCGTTTTATCTTTTCCCACAATCCCTTGAAAAAGACGATTACGCATTCTGCGAAAGGGCGAAAAAGTATGATTTGCTTTTGGTCCCCGGCGCGGATTTCGGCGCACCCGGGCATTTTAGGGCGACTTGCTGCACAAAAACTGAGACTATCGAAAGGGCGTTGCCGCTGTTTAAAAAGCTTGCGGCTGAATATTAAGGACATACTCGTTTTAATTTTGAGGATGATATGAATGTATGGAATTTCAAAAAAGGAAGCGTCAACACTTTTTTCATTGCTTACAAAACATAAATCCTCTATTACGGAAGTTCGTCTCTTCGGTTCGAGAGCTAGGGGCGATTATAAAAAGAACTCGGATTTTGATCTTGCCGTTTCTTTTAATAAACCAGCGAAAAACGATATTATCGCCGATTTTGAATGCAGCGATTTTCCGTACACCGTAGATATACTTGATTATAACATCATAAGAAACAAAAAGCTACAAGCGCACATTAAGCGAGACGAAAAAATAATTTTCTATGTAAAAGAGGGTAAGATCATGATTACATCGGAACAAATAAAATACAAATGGGAAGATTATTCTCGCGCGCTGGATAGATTATGTGAAGCCCTAAAAAAAGATACGTCTTTGGACGATATGTATGTGGACGCGACCATTCAAAGGTTTGAATTTACCTTCGAACTTGGGTGGAAGCTGTTAAAAGCTGTGTTGGAATATGATGGAATAGAAGCAAACAGTCCAAGGGGAAGTATCCGCGAAGGATTTAAAGCAGACCTTATCGAAAACGCCGACAAATGGCTAAATATGCTGGAAAAGCGCAATTTGTCCACTCATACTTACGATGAGGAAACAGCTTTAGAAATTTATAACGCTGTGAAAAACGAATGTTTTTCTTTGCTGGTTAAGTTTAGAGATGATATGAAAGCACGTTTTTTTGAACAATAAAAAACAGGGACTGTGAAAGATTGCGGTTTAACAAACGCTAATCTTTCACAGTCCCTGTTTTATTTATTTTCCTTATACAACGTTTCGATTACAGCCGTTGGAAGCTCAAAATGTTGATAATCCTTGCGTGTCTCCCAATCGCCGCCCCATTCAAAACCATGCGCCGCAAATAATTTATATACAAGAGAATTTTTATCTGTTTTATATGGAAAATCCTTCGTCCTGTCCAAATACTTTTTCGCCGTTGCAGGCTCTATAATTTGCTTGCCGTCTACACATTTTACATAAGGATTGTAAAGAGGGTTAATATCTACGGCTAAGCCCAAACCGTGTTTGGATATTTTTGTTGTGTGTGAGATATATCGAAAATTAAAACAGGATGAATTGTTGTCACGCATGGACGTTTCGTCATCCGCATTATATTCGTCTATCAATCGGATTTTTTCTATTGGATAGTTATTCTTATATAATTTTTGAAAAATATCTATCAAATCCGCGACTATGTACGCATTGCATATCATTTCGCCTTCATGCTCAAAACCGTCGATATCCTTATAGAGCAAATGCAAATATCTTAAATCCTCCGTTGGCAATGTACAATAGGGCTTATAGGATTTACCATTTATACGCCTGAAAAGCGCTTCGTCAATTTTTGCAATATAGAAATCTTTATTATTGCGATGAATTAAAGTTTCATCAAATTGTGATAAACTTGAAAATTTATTCGTCACGCTTAACACTTCTCTTTAAACACTTACGAGACCCGCGTAAATTATTTTCTCTGTATAGTTTTACTAAATATTCGGCTATCGTTATGTCCGATGAAACAAACGACGTATATGTTTGGCAAAGATAATAAAATATTTTTCTTGTTTTTTCAAAATATAATTCGTGTTCCTGCAAAAAATAAATTATAGGCGCAGTATCAACAAATACTTTCTTATACTCTGTCATTACCTCGAAGCTCTTCCATGTATTCATCGACATCAATTCCCGTCTTTATAACTAAACTATTATGTTCCAAAGCCCTTAAAAAAGGATCGTTAGAGCTTGTCCTTTTTTTAGCATCTGAATTTGAAGCCGGTTCTTCTGTTATGGTTATAATTACATTTGTATTTTCCTTAATACACAATTGTTCTGATAATTGAACGCAAGAGCCGTCATAATATCCTTTTACAGCCAACATAAACATTCCCTCCTTGTTGACCTAGCGTGTTTCGTCCCTTTTCGGGGATTAAGTTTTAAAACCTTCAACAATATCACTCATTTAATGCTTGAAGCCAACCATTCGGTTTTCGTCCCCTTTCGGGGATTAAGTTTTAAAACAGAAGTAGAACACATAATGCCGGATTATTCTCTTTAGTTTTCGTCCCCTTTCGGGGATTAAGTTTTAAAACTTTGGAGAGTAAAGGTTTTATGCTTCCGAATTTTTGGGATGTTTTCGTCCCCTTTCGGGGATTAAGTTTTAAAACTATTTAAATAGCTTGTAACTTGTATTCCTACCATGCGGTAGAAGTTTTCGTCCCCTTTC
>JAFXOC010000420.1 GCA_017529085.1 Selenomonadaceae bacterium
ATTTTCTTCTCCACTGCTATGTCCAAATCCTTCTTCCCCAGCAGAATATTGCATTTCTTCTTCTCCCCCAGAATATTGTCCTTCTTCCCCCATATTATGCGGGGGGGGTATACTGCATACTGTGCGGAACTCACTTGGAAAAATTTACGACGGGCGGAGCCGAAAACGCGGAGCGTTCGAGACTTTTTCTGGAACACCATATTATAGGAGGAGGGTATCGCAAAAATTTTCAATGTCCCCTTTGCGGCGGGGTGGATAGGGAACGCTGGCAACTTTGGGTGCTCTCTAAATATACGGAGATTTTTCGCGAAAGTTGCCGAATTTTGCATTTTGCGCCAGAACCTCACATATCGGAGTTTATCGCCGCGAACCCAAATTGCGATTACTACACGGGCGACATAATCCAGGGACGCGCCATGCACGTTACGGATATATTAAACATTCAATACAAAGACGAAACTTTTGATTATGTCATAATGAATCATGTGCTTGAGCATATCGAGGATATGGGAAAAGCCGTATCGGAGGTAAAACGAGTGTTAAAGCCTGCGGGAAAGTTGATTTTGTCCTTCCCGATATGTGCCGATTGCGACACGTTGGAGCTTCCCAATGTAAAAACTCCCGAAGAACGGTTGCAATATTATGGGCAAGAAGATCATGTAAGGCTATTCGGCAGGGATTATTTGAAGATAATCGAAGGATTCGGGTTTAACGCAACCGTATATTCGCCGAAGGAATGTTGCGACAACGAGGAAATTTCGCGGTACGGGTTTATAGAGGACGATGTTTTGATGGTGTGCGAGAAGGTATAGAAAAGCCTCCCGCAAAAGCGAGAGGCGGGGTTATAGATTTTTCGGTAAAACGATAAACTTTTAAACCTTAGCAGTTATGTGACATTTTTTGCCGCAAAACGCTATGCCGTATTGCCAGATTTGATCAATGTTATCGTTTTTTAAATCTGTCATATATTCTTTGCTTTCAATCTGATTAAGCGCGGCTTCGGATAATTGTTTAAGCTCCGATTCGGTTTCTGCAACTTTAAACTCCATAATAACTGCGGTTTTGTGATTGTTATCCGGTAAAAGGGCTATGTCAAATCTGCCGTAACCGCTTTCTCTGTTGGAGATAACCTTGTACTCTGAAGTTAAAAGAGCCGTAAGCCCAAGGACAAAGCCATGATAGAAACTTTCTTTATTGGCCGTGTCGTAATAGCTTGTCAATGCGAGGAGATAGTCGTTCAATTCATCCGAAAATGTTTCGGCGTCGCCGGTGAGAAGAGCTTTAAACAAATATAAGAGATTAGGGTTGCCGTCCATTTCTTCGATACGGTTCACAATTTCTTTTTCATAAACGGTACGCACTTCCCGATTTGGTATGCGTAAGTCAATCATATCGCTATAAACTTGCGGGTCTGGTTCTGCCGCCGGCGTGAGATAGCCTGTGGTAAGGAGCATTGTGTAGAGCGCGTTGCGGTTTTTGTAAATGTCCGTATAGATAACGCCTTCGTCAATTTTTGCCGTAACCGAGCCGCCTTGCAACAGTTGTTTGAGTTCTCGCCCCTGCTGTTTATCGGTTCTTTTCAGCAATTCTTTTACAATGCTGTTGCCTGATGTGTTCAACCAATAAACAGAGGGACGGCAGTCATGCAAAATATAGTTGATAGCCGACCAAGGATTATAGATATTCACTCCGGAAAAATTATAACCGTCATACCATTTTTCAATCTCGGCAAGTTTCTCCGCGCAATGAAAATCTTCGGCTATTTGCTTGATTTCGTTCTCGTCAAAGCCCATTACTCTTTGGTATCTGCCGGAAGCTACGCTTGCCACTTCTAAATTATTAAGGGAGCTGAAAATACTTTCCTTAGCGATTCTAAGCACTCCCGTAATGACCGCAAAATCTAAATTGGGGTTTGATTTTAAAACGGCGCTTAGGTAATTACGCATAAAAGTGATAGCCTCGTCATAATAGCCGTAATCAAAGGCGTATTGTATCGGCGCATCGTATTCGTCGATAAGCACCAGAGCCGGCTTTTTATGATAACGATTGAGCCAAGTCGTCAGTTTCTTCAATGAATCCTGCAAATCTACATCGTTTGCGCGGCGGTTTATTACCGAGTCAAAGTATGTTTTCTCAGAATCGTTAAGGCACTCGCTTTCACGCAGATAATCATATAAATAATATGTCTCCTGCATGAGCGAGCTGAATTTTGTTATCATGGCGGAATAATTTGCTTGTTTGATATCCTTCAGGCTTATAAACACGGTAGGTTTACTGCCTTGCAGCTTCATATATTTTTCGCCGGCTTTTTCTATATTGCAGCCTTCAAACAGAGGGCGGTTCGTCTCAGCGTTTTCCATAGTGAAAAAGTAATAAAGCATACTGAGCGTCAAGGTTTTGCCAAATCGCCTCGGTCTTGTAATCAATGTCGCTTGGCTGTGACCGTCGATAAGCGATTTTACAAAATCCGTCTTATCCACATAATAGTATTCTTCCCGCACACGGCGAAAATCATCCACCCCTACCGGCATGACGTAATGCTGTTTCATGTTGGATTCGCCTCCTTGTTGATGTTTTAATTATAGCTTCCTGCGCCTATAGTGTCAAGGTTTAGCGGTTGTGTCACAGAAAGGACAAAATCATGATTTCGGTTATTATTCCAACTTATAACAGGGGATACATAATCAAGAGAG
>JAFXOC010000421.1 GCA_017529085.1 Selenomonadaceae bacterium
ACGGCGTGCAACAATCCGTCGGAAGTATGCGCGACTTTATGAAAGCGGATCTGCAAAGTTATGAAAAACTTGTAACGGATACGAATTATCGTATGGTATATATACGCAATCTTGAGAGAAATTGCTCCACCATAGCCGAAAATACCGACGGTTGCGTTGCTTTTTACGTGCGGCTTGCCCCCGAGATTGCAAAGGAACACATAGGTTTCTTATGGTCTGTCGAACACGTAGATTTCAGAGGTCGCGAGGATAGACGCTTTAGAAAAAGGGAACTTACGGATTTAGGAAAGTTTAGAAAGGACGATATTGAGCGGGTCGGTTGGTATTATATCCCTGTTAGCCGAGGTATAGCCACTTGGCTTGAGCCGTACCACAACAAAAATCTCGGAATATATATGATTTCTTATGTTATCCCCGTATATCAAGGCGGTAGATTAATCGGTATCGTGGGGATGGACATCAACTTTAATCGCATAATCAGAGAAGTCGAGCGAATGAGTATTTATCGTAGAGGTTACGCCTATCTTTTAGACAAAGATAACCGCGTGCTCTACCACAAAGACTATAATCCGGGAGATAAGATTGTTTCAAATCCGGATATAAGAGAAGCGGAAACAAATTTAAGCAACGGTATGAAGCTTGTCATTGCCGGCTCTAACAGGGAACTTTACGCGCAACGCAACAGCATGGTGATAAACTTTATCATCGGAATGTTCCTCATGGCGATGTTGCTTTCAATCATAAGCTTACTGTTGGTAAGATTTGCCATTCGTCCTCTTATCAGCGTTACAGACGCAGCCGAAGAAATTGCCGAGGGCAATCTTGAGGTTAAACTGCCGAATATCGCCGAAACAGAAATAGGGCGGCTTGTCACCAGTATTAAAGAGATGGTAGCGAAACTGGAAGTTTACGTTTACCGCGACAAACTCACGGGACTTCGCAATCCTACGGCTTACGGGCGAATGTCTAAAGACGTTGAAAGCCGTAGTTTGATGAAGGGCGCGCATTATGCGGTTGTTGTCTTTGACGCAAACGGCTTAAAGCAGATGAACGACAACTACGGTCACGAAGCTGGCAACGAACTTATTAAAAACGCCGCTTCCATCATCTGCAACGTATATTCTCACAGTCCGGTTTTCCGTATCGGCGGCGACGAATTTGCGGCGATACTCGAAAATCACGACTACGAACATCGTGATGAACTCTTGCAAGAATTCCTCGAAGTTTCCATGAAATCCACCATAACGGTAAGCGAGGTCACTCTCCCCGTATCCGTTGCGGCAGGCATGGGCGTTCACGAAGAAGGCGAAAGCTACGCCGCCGTCTTTAATCGCGCCGATGAGGAAATGTACAAAAACAAGATAGAAATTAAAAAGAAGTTAAATATGCCTATGCGTTGACTCAAAGGGGACTGTTTAGCAGTCCCCCTTTTTTGCGATAAAGGCCGGTTCCTACTTTCTTTTTCTCTTTCTTTTTTGTAAAAAAGAAAGAGAAAAAGAAAGTAGCAAAGAAAAAGAGAAAGAAAAAACTTTAATAATTGGGTTTGTGTAGTGGGGAGATTATGAGTATATATATTGATGGTGTTGAAACTGAAGATATTTTGGACGGACTTGATACTGCTTGTTTCGGGAAAAAGATATACTATTACGACGAAACTACTTCCACAAATATAGAAGCGAAAAAATTCGCAAAAGAAGGCGCGCCGCATGGGTCGCTTTTTATTGCAGAATCTCAATCTGCCGGTCGCGGCAGACTTGAACGGGCTTATTATACGCCCAAATATAAGGGTTTGTGGTTTTCTATTTTGCTTCGTCCGAAATTTAATATGGAAGACGCGCCCAAATGTACGTTGTTGGCGGCTGTATCCGTTTCGCTTGCCATAAAAGAGATTTCTCTCGTTCCGGGGATTAAATGGCCGAACGATATTGTGTATGACGGGAAAAAAATCGCGGGTATTTTAACGGAGATGGTGACAAATCCCGACAAAACTTATTCCGTGATAATCGGCATAGGTATAAACGTAAATTTTACAAAAGAAGATTTTCCCGAAAATATTCGAGATACAGCAACATCTTTGCAAATTATGAAGGGCGAGATAATCAGTCGGGCAAAATTTTTGCAACGGGTTTTATATTTTGCGGAAAAATTGTATAATAAGGCGGAAAACGAAGGATTCAAGGAAATTTTTGACAGATGGAGAGAGTTTTCAATAACTTTAAACAAGGAAGTTCGAGTGATAAACGCGGGAGACAAAAAAGAATTTACGGGACTAGCTTTAGATATTGACGAAAGCGGGGCACTTTTGGTAGAATCCGAAGGTAAGGTAAGACAGGTTTTGGCGGGGGATGTTTCAATACGAGAAATGGGGAAAAACCATGATTTTAGTCTTTGATATCGGCAACAGCAACATTGTAATGGGTACTTACGAAGGGAAAAAACTCTTAAAACATTGGCGAATATCGACGGATCGCCAGAAAACCGGTGACGAATACGGTATGCTTATAAACGATCTCTTTCGCTATCAGGAAATTTCCATGAAAGACGTAACCGCCATCGTTATTTCTTCCGTGGTGCCGCCCCTTGTGGTGCCTATGGTGAAGATGTGCGAGAGATATTTTCATATTACGCCCCTTGTGGTGGGACCCGATATTGAAACAGGAATCACCATTCATTACGAAAACCCGAGAGCAATAGGCGCGGATCGTATCGTAAACGTCGTGGGAGCTTATGAAGAATACGGCGGACCGCTTATTGTCATAGACATCGGCACGGCGACGACTTTTGACGTTGTGGCGGAAAACGGGGATTTTTTGGGAGGGGCGATTGCGCCCGGCATGGGAGCGTCCGCCGACGCGCTCTTTCAATTTACTGCGAAACTTCCGAGAGTCGAATTAGTGCCGCCGCCGAAAATCATCGCGCAAAACACAATTCAGGGAATGCAAGCGGGAATTGTCTTTGGTTACGTCGGACAGATAGATACTATCGTTCGCAAAATAAAAAAAGAATTTGGCGGCGAGATGAAAGTTGTCGCCACTGGAGGTTTTGCCAGTATGATAATGGGCGAATCCGACACAATCGACGAAATCGACCATTTTTTGACGCTTGCGGGGCTTCGCGTGCTTTATGAAAGGAATATGCATCTTATGAAAAAAAATCCTTCGGAGAAGAAGGAATGAATATAGGAAATCTCACATTCGACACGCCGATTTTTTTGGCTCCCATGGCGGGGGTTACGGATAGAGCATATCGCATATTGACAAGGGAAATGGGTTGTTCGTTGGCGTTTGGCGAAATGGTCAGCGTAAGGGGAATACATTATCGCAACGAACGAACGCTTAAAATGCTTGAGAGCGATGAAAAGAACGACCTCTTGCGATACAGCTTTTCGGAAACGAGCCGAACGTTGTTGCCGAAGGCGCAAAATATCTCGAAAATTTGGGAACGGCGGACATCATAGATTTTAATATGGGTTGTCCCGCGCCGAAAATCGTGCAAAACCACGAAGGTTCGGCATTAATGAAATACCCTCATAAAGCTTATGAAATACTCTCGGCTTTAAGAAATGCGGTTAAACTTCCCGTTACGGTAAAAATTCGCTTAGGCTGGGATAAGGAGCATATAAACGCCGTAGAAGTCGCAAAACTTGCGGAAGAAGCGGGAGTTGACGCTATAGCGGTTCACGGCAGAACAAGGGAAGATTTTTATTCGGGCAAGGCGAATTGGGAAGAAATCGGAAAAGTTCGGGACGCCGTTAAAATCCCCGTTATCGCAAACGGCGACGTTCGGACAGAGGAAGATTTAGACGAAATACGGCTCGTTACGGGCTGTGAAGCCGTTATGATAGGTCGCGCCGCCGAAGGGAATCCGTGGATATTTAAAAGGCTTATTCATTACGCAAAAACAAGCGAAAAATTAGGCGCGCCGAGCAAAAATGAATTAGCCGAAACAATGCTTAGGCATTTAATGTTATTGGTTGAGTTTAAAGGCGAATACATAGCCGTAAGAGAAATGCGAAAACACGCCGCATGGTACACCAAAGGCATGACGGGCGGCGCAAAACTAAGGGATATTTTTAATAAAATAGAATCAAAAGAAAATTTTTGTGAAGCAATAAGAAAATATTTGCTTTAACGGCAAGTTGCTTCTTTCTTTTTCTCTTTCTTTTTTGTAAAAAAGAAAGAGAAAAAGAAAGAAGCAAAGAAAAAAGAGAAAGAAAAAACTTTAATAATTGATTTTGGCTCTATTTTTAAGTTTTTGCTCAAATTCAATAACCGGGAGTCCAGAGGGCTGCGCCCTTTGGCGGGGTCAAGGGGCAGCGCCCCTTGTAGGGTTTGGGGCGAAGCCCCAACAGAAAGGAAGTAAAAAAAATGTCGGAAGAGAAAAACAAGAAGCCGTCGGTTTGGAGCAAATATACGGAGGAAGATAAGAGAAATTTGGATGCGCTTGCAAAGGGTTATATTGATTTTATATCGGATTGCAAGACGGAGAGAGAGAGCGTTAAAGAGTGCGTGAGAGTCGCTAAAGAGAAGGGGTATAGAGATTTACAAGAAATTTTGGATAAGGGCGAGAAGTTGAAGCCGGGGGATTTGGTTTACGCCAATAATATGGGTAAGGCGTTGGCGCTGTTCGCTGTCGGGGAAGAGCCGATTGAAAAAGGCATGACTATTTTAGGCGCGCATATTGATACTTGCAGACTTGATGTTAAGCAAAATCCACTTTATGAGGACGGGGGACTGGCGTATCTGGACACCCATTATTACGGAGGCATAAAGAAATATCAGTGGGTGGCGATTCCTCTCGCTATGCACGGAGTTGTTGCCAAGAAGGACGGCAGTAAGTTAGAGATAAATATAGGCGAAAACGCGGAGGATCCGGTTTTTTGCGTGACAGACCTTTTGATTCATCTTGCAAGCGAACAGATGGATAAAAAGGGCGCGAAAGTTGTCGAAGGGGAAAATTTGGATATTTTAATCGGAAATTATCCATTGAAGAAAGATGATAAAGAATCGGTTAAAGAAGGGATTTTAAAGCTGATTAAGGATAAATACGGTATGGAGGAAGAAGATTTCCTCTCGGCGGAGTTGTGCCTTGTGCCTGCGGGTCGCGCAAGAGAGATGGGACTTGACAGAAGCATGATTTTAGGTTACGGGCAAGACGACAGAGTTTGCTCTTACGCTTCTCTTGTGGCTATGATGGAAGTGGGCGCGGGAAAGAAGACCGCTTGCTGTTTGTTGGTGGATAAGGAAGAAATCGGAAGCGTCGGCGCAACGGGTATGCACTCGAAATTCTTTGAAAATACCGTGGCTGAGGTTATGAATTTACGGGACGAATACAGCGAATTAAAGTTAAGACGCGCGCTGGCAAATTCAAAAATGCTTTCTTCCGATGTGTCCAGCGCATTTGATCCTCTTTACGCATCGTCTTTCGACAAGAAGAATGTGGCGTATTTGGGCAAAGGCATGGTGTTCAATAAGTTTACGGGGTCACGGGGAAAATCCGGCGCAAACGACGCCAATGCGGAGTATTTGGGTGAACTACGGGGAATGCTTGACAAACATAACGTGAGCTATCAATTTTCGGAGCTTGGCAAGGTTGATTTGGGCGGCGGCGGCACTATCGCTTATATTATGAGCAAATACGGAATGCAGGTTATAGACAGCGGCGTTCCCGTGCTTTCCATGCACGCGCCTTGGGAGGCGACAAGCAAAATAGATTTGTACGAAACGAAAAAAGGATATGTGGCATTTTTGAAAGAAGCGTAATTTAAATGGGCTTCGGAGTGAAAGGATGGATCCGCAGTATTATGGGATTATCGCGAAACGATGCTTGTTGGTGCGGCAGCGGCAAAAAATACAAGAAATGCCACGCCGATTTTGACGAGAGATTATCTGAAATAAAATTCAGGCGCGACTTGGGGCAAATGCGCCCTCCGCGGAAAATTATCAATAATAAGGAAGATATTCGCAAAATAAAGGAAAGCGCCGTGATAAACGACGCTGTGTTGGATTTAATGGAAGAGATGATAAAACCCGGTATAGACACTCTTTCTTTGGACGATGTGGCAAAGAACTATATCGAAAGTCACGGAGGAATACCCGCTTGTTTAAACTTCGAAGGTTTCCCTAAAAATATATGCGTGTCGGTAAACGATGTGGTCTGTCACGGTATTCCCTCAAAGCAGGCGATTTTGAAGGAAGGTGACATAGTAAACGTCGACGTTACCACAAATTTAAACGGATATTTTGCAGACGCGTCGAGAATGTATGTTGTAGGTGGAAAAACCACGCCGGAGGCGCAAAGATTGGTCGATACCACGAAAGAAATTATGGAAGTCGGTATTGCCGCCATTCGTCCTTGGGGATGGGTGGGGGACATTGGCGCAGCTTGCAAAAAGAGGACGAAAGAAGCGGGATATTCTGTTGTTACGGCTTTAGGCGGTCACGGAGTCGGAAAAGCGTTTCATCTTGAACCTTACGTTGCGCATTACGCCGATAAAAATACGGGAATGTTGCTTGTGCCGGGCATGGTGCTGACTGTGGAGCCCATGATAAATCAGGGCGATTATCATGTGGACGTTGACAAAAAAGACGGTTGGACGGTGAGAACACACGACGGCTCGCTGTCGGCGCAGTGGGAAAAAACAGTGCTTGTGACGGAAACGGGAACCGAAATTTTGGCAAAATAAGGATATTTGTATGAAGGAAACTACTTTTGAGAGTTTGGGAGTCAGCGGCGAAATAGCGACGATGCTGAAAAACAGCGGTATAACAACGCCTACGGAGGCGCAAATTCTCGCCATACCGAAGGCTAGAAAAGGCGGCGATTTGATTTTTCAGTCCCAAACGGGAACGGGAAAAACTTTGGCGTACCTTTTGCCGATTTTTGAGAAATTAAAAAAAGCGGCGGCGACTCAAGTTTTAATAATCGCCCCTACGAGAGAACTTGCGATACAGATAGGAAAAGTCGCGGCAAAAATTGCAGAAGTTACCGGACACGAAGTTGCGACGATACACGGCGGCAGCGATTTTTTGAGGGAAAGCGATAAACTCTCTAAAATCCCCGCCCTTGTGGTGGGAACGCCCGGACGGTTGCTTGACCATATTCAAAGAAAACGGCTGAATTTATCGTCGGTAAACAGAGTAGTTATCGACGAGGCGGACGAGATTTTGCGGCGTGGATTTTTGGAGGAGACGGAAGCGCTTATCTCAAAAACTGCGGCGGATAGGGATATATGGTTGTTTTCGGCGACGATACCGGCTTCCGTTCGGGCGATTTCAAGACGATATATGAAAAATCCCGTTGAAATTCTCCTAAAAGCCGAAGAAGTGAATTTAAAAAATATCCGTCAAGAGACGGTAACTGTAAGAGAAGACACAAAATGCGACACGCTTTGCTCCCTTATAAACGAACAGCAACCTTATTTGGCGCTGGTGTTTTGCAGAACTAAGGAGCGAGCGGCTGAACTGGCGTTAGAACTTGCCAAAAGGGGCTATTTGGCGGACGAACTCCACGGAGATTTAACGCAAGCGCAAAGAAAACGTGTGTTGGAAGACTTCAAAAAGGCAAAACTGCAAATTTTAGTCGCCACGGATTTAGCTACGAGAGGGCTTGAC
Source organism: Selenomonadaceae bacterium (assembly GCA_017529085.1). GTDB lineage: Bacteria > Bacillota > Negativicutes > Selenomonadales > Selenomonadaceae > RGIG9201. Next base: position 7,614 of record JAFXOC010000421.1, read on the forward strand.
ATTGAGGGCTTGACCCACGTTTATAATTACGATTTGCCGATTGACGCGGAAAGCTATATCCACAGAATCGGCAGAACCGGCAGAGGCGGCGCGGAAGGAGTTTCCGTCACGCTTGCGACGGCAAAGGATTACGATAAGTTAAGGAAAATCGAAGCCGCCATAAAGAACAAGTTGGTGAAAGTCCGCGAACAGGAGAGCCGTCAAAGGATAAAGCGTAGGGACAACGAGAAAAAGCGCATTGCGGACGAGAAAGCGGCGGCGAGAGGACGGAGTGAGAAAAAGCCGTTTAAGCAAAGAAAAGTGGTAAAACAAAGTATAATTAAGAACAAAAAGTCAAGATTAAAAAACAAAACTAAAAGAAAATAAAAACCCAATTCAGGCTGTAGACTTATTGTTATTTATTCGCAGAACTCTCCCCCCTACCCCCCTCTAAGAGGGGGGCTTGGTTAGAGGCAATTGAAAATTTTGGCTCAAAAGCAGTAATCAGAGTGCCTCCCTCCTGGAGGGAGGTGCCCGAAGGGCGGAGGGAGAGCCATGAAGAGCACAATATTTATTGATTTGTCTACAGTCTAAAACCCAATTATTAAAGTTTTTTTTTCTCTTTTTCTTTCCT